>CAZDAO010000295.1:0-5094 GCA_964503015.1 uncultured Nocardioides sp.
AAGTACGGCGGCACGTGGTCGGAGGAGCACGCCCTCGAGCTCGTGGGGAAGGCCCTCCTCGACTCCGGCGAGTACATCCGGGTCCACATGGGCATCGACCGCACGCCCCAGCAGATCGTCGAGGAGCTGCTCGACGGCGTCGTCGCACGCGTGGAGACGCAGGTGCCGTGGCGCCCGGGTGCCCGGGAGCTGCTGGTCGACCTGGAGACCCACGGCATCCCGTGCGCGCTCGTCACCATGTCCTGGCAGCGCTTCGTCACCCCGATCCTCGCCCAGCTGCCCGCCCGGACCTTCGTGACCGTCATCACCGGCGACCAGGTCGAGTTCGGCAAGCCGCACCCCGAGCCCTACCTCACCGCCGCGGCCGCGCTCGGGCTGCGGCCCGAGGACTGCGTCGCCATCGAGGACTCCAACACCGGCGCCAAGTCCGCCGTGGCCGCGGGGTGCACGGTGCTCTGCGTGCCCCACCACGTGCCGATCCTCGAGGGGGAGCGACGCGTCTTCGTGGACACGCTCGTCGGGGTCGACACCGTGGGGCTCGCCGAGCTGACCCGTCCCTGAACGCGTTCCGGGCCCGCACGCCTGCTCCGCAGGACGGTGTCGAAGGTGTGACACGACCGTGACCCGCGCGTTGTGGCCCAGCCCACATCGTCCGGTCTAGGGTGCGTGGCGAACGCATTCCGGACGGAAGGACCCCGATGTCTTCGAAACGCACTGTGGCGACCTGGACCATGGCCGTGCTCGCGGCCGCCACGCTGGCGAGCTGTGCTGACAGCGAGCGCGACGGCGAGAGCGGCGGGGGAGGTGACGACGGCACCTTCGTCTTCGGCGCCGCCGGAGCACCCGAGATGTTCGACCCGTTCTACGCCACCGACGGCGAGACCTTCCGGGTCACCCGCCAGATGTTCGAGGGACTCGTCGGCATCAAGCCGGGCACCGCCGAGGTCGTGCCCGAGCTGGCCACCGAGTGGACCCCCAACGACGACGGCACCGAGTGGACCTTCCAGCTCCGCGACGACGTGACCTTCCACGACGGCGAGCCCTTCAACGCCGAGGCCGTCTGCTACAACTTCGAGCGGATGTTCGACCAGAACGAGGCCGGCCAGACCGCAGGCGAGTACTGGGGCTACGTCATGGGCGCCTTCGCCAACGACGCCGAGAACTCGCTCTACCAGGGCTGCGAGGCCACCGGCGACTACGAGGCCAAGGTCACCATCTCCGGCCCCACGTCCGGCTTCCCGACGATGCTCTCCCTCGAGTCCCTCTCCATGCAGTCGCCGAAGGCGCTCGAGGAGGGTGACGCCAACGGCATCGCCGCCGAGGGTGAGGGCTTCGCCTTCCCCGACTACGCCAACAACCCGGTCGGCACCGGCCCGTTCACCTTCGGCGACTACGACGAGGCCAACGGCGAGATCACGCTGACGCGCAACGACGACTACTGGGGCGAGCCGGCCAAGACGGGCGAGATCGTGTTCCGCGTGATCCCCGACGAGAGCACCCGCCGCCAGGAGCTGGAGGCGGGCAGCATCAACGGCTACGACCTGCCCAACCCGGTCGACTGGGCCGGGCTCGAGGACGACGGCAACAGCGTCGAGGTCCGCGACCCGTTCAACATCCTCTACCTCGGCCTGAACCCCGAGGCGAACCCGCAGCTGAAGGACCTCAAGGTCCGCCAGGCGCTCTACCACGCGCTCAACCGCGAGCAGCTCGTCCAGACGCAGCTGCCCGAGGGTGCCGCGGTCGCGACGCAGTTCATGCCCGACACGGTCAGCGGCTACAACACCGACCTGCAGCCCTACGCGTACGACCCCGACGAGGCCAAGAAGCTCCTCGCCGAGGCCGGCGCCGAGGGCATGGAGCTCACCTTCGCCTACCCGACCGAGGTCAGCAGGCCCTACATGCCGGACCCGCAGAAGATCTACGAGGCGCTGCGCACCGACCTCGAGGCCGTAGGCGTCAAGGTCAACGTCAAGACCGCGTCGTGGAACGGCGGATACCTCGACAACGTGACCGCCGGTCGCTACGACGCCTACATCCTGGGCTGGACCGGTGACTACGACTCGGCGTTCAACTTCATCGGGACGTTCTTCGGCAACCTCAAGGAGAACGACTTCGGCACCGAGGTCATGCCGTGGGGCAAGCAGCTCGCCGACGACCTCAAGGCCGCCGACGCCATCGTCGACGACGCCGAGCGGGGCGCCGCGTTCGAGGAGATCAACCAGCAGATCATGGAGGAGTACCTCCCGGGCCTGCCGATCAGCCACTCCCCGCCGGCCCTCGTGGTCGGTCCCGGCGTCGAGGGCGTGATCCCGAGCCCGCTGACCGCCGAGGAGTTCGACACCGTCACCGTGGGCGGTGAGTGAGGGTCCTCTCGCCCACGTGTGAAGCGTCCTGAGAGCGCCAGGGGGTCGTCCGTCCGGGACGGCCCCCTGGTCCGGGCCGGTGTAGAGGAGAACCATGCTTCGTTTCATCCTGCGGCGCCTGATCCAGATGGTCGGGGTCGTGCTGGTGCTGTCCGTGCTCGTCTTCGTGTGGCTGAGGTCGCTGCCCGGTGGTCCGGTGTCCGCGCTCCTCGGCGAGCGCGGGACCCCTGAGCGGCGCGCGGCGCTCGAGGCGGCCCTCGGGCTCGACCAGCCGCTGCCCGTGCAGTACCTGCGCTACATGGAGCGCGCCGCCCAGGGCGACTTCGGCGTCTCCACCAAGGTGCTGCCGGGGGAGGACGCGCTCGACATCTTCTTCACCCGGCTGCCTGCCACCATCGAGCTGTCGTTCTTCGCCCTCCTGATCGCCATCAGCCTCGGCATCCCGCTGGGCTACCTCGCGGCGCGGCGCAAGGGCACCCCCCTCGACACCACGACGGTGATCTTCTCCCTCGTCGGCGTCGCGGTGCCGGTCTTCTTCACCGCCTTCCTGCTCAAGTACTTCTTCGCCGTCGAGTGGAACCTCCTGCCGGTCTCCGGCCGGCAGTCGACCGGGATCGACGCCACCCGCGTGACCGGCATGTTCGTCCTCGACGGCGTCCTGACGCGGGAGTGGGACGCCTCCTGGGACGCGCTCAAGCACCTGATCCTCCCCGCCGTGGCGCTCTCGACGATCCCCTTCGCGGTCATCTTCCGGATCACCCGGGCCTCGGTCCTCGACGTGCTCGACGAGGACTACGTCCGCACGGCCGAGGCCAAGGGCCTGACCGCTCAGGTGATCCGCGGGCGCCACGTCCTGCGCAATGCGATGCTGCCCGTCGTCACCACTGTCGGGCTGCAGGTGGGCGCACTGCTCTCCGGAGCGGTGCTGACCGAGACCGTCTTCTCCATCCGGGGCATCGGCGACGCCCTGGCGACCGCGTTCCGCGACAAGGACTACCCGGTGCTGCAGGTGCTCATCATCGCCGCGGCCGCCATCTACGTCCTGGTCAACCTGCTGGTCGACATCGCCTACGCAGTCATCGACCCCCGCATCAGGACGAGGTGAGCGGCGTGAGCCAGACCCCACAGCGCCGTACGTCGTACGCCGAGCGTCGCTCCCAGCGCATCGACGCGCTGGCATCCGCATCCGCCGGGGAGGAGAGCGGCGTCTCCCTCATCCGCAGCGCCTGGCACCGGCTGCGCCGCAACCCCGTCTTCCTGATCGGCCTGGCGATCACCATCGCGTTCATCGTGCTCGCGCTCGTCGCGCCGTGGCTGGCGCCCTGGGACCCCGCGGCGCGGCCGCTCCTGGACGAGGTGCGGCCGCAGACCAATCCCGTCCCCGGCCCGGCGCCGGGTCACCCGCTGGGCGCGGACGACAAGGGCCGCGACCTCCTGTCCCGCTTGCTGGTGGGGTCGCAGCAGACCCTCCTGGTGGGTGTGCTCGCGACCTTCTTCGGCCTCCTCGGCGGGCTGGTCCTGGGCACGGTCGCCGGAGCGCTCGGTGGCTGGGCCGACTCCCTGGTCATGCGCGTGGTCGACGTGATGCTGTCGATCCCGTCGCTGCTGCTGGCCTTCACCCTGGCGGCCCTGGCGACCAGGCCCAGCCAGTGGACGCTGATCATCGCCATCGCGGCCGTCCAGGTGCCGATCTTCGCGCGCCTGCTCCGCGGCTCGATGCTGGCCCAGCGCGCCAGCGACCACGTCCTCGCGGCCCGGTCGCTGGGCGTCAAGCCGCACGCCATCGTGTTCCGCCACATGCTGCCCAACGCACTGGGCCCGGTCATCGTGCAGGCCACGCTCGTGCTCGCCGTGGCGATCATCGACGCCGCCGCCCTGTCGTTCCTCGGCCTGGGCAACCCCGACGACCGTCGCCCGGAGTGGGGTCAGATGCTCGGCAAGGCGCAGCCGTTCCTGGGGGAGGCCCCGCACCTCGCCTTCTACCCGGCCACCTGCATCATCGTCGTCGCGCTCGGCTTCACGCTGATGGGCGAGTCGCTGCGTGAGGCCCTCGACCCGAAGACCCGGAGGTAGCGCGATGTCCGTGCATGCCGTGCGTCCCGTCCACTCGACCGAACCCCTCCTTGCGGTGCGTGACCTGGAGGTGAGCTTCGGGCGGCGAGGGGAGGAGCCCTTCAGGGCCGTCGACGGCATCAGCTTCGACGTACGCCCCGGCCAGACGGTCGGACTCGTCGGCGAGTCCGGCTGCGGCAAGTCGGTCACGTCGCTGGCGATCATGGGGCTGCTCCCGGCTCGTGGCAACACCGTGCGGGGATCGGCCGTCTTCGACGGCGAGGACCTGCTGCAGCTCACGCCGGCCCAGATGCGCGACCGCCGCGGTCGTGAGATTGCGATGATCTTCCAGGACCCGTTGTCGTCGCTGAACCCGGTCGTGCAGATCGGGCGGCAGGTCACCGAGGTGATGGAGCGGCACCAGGGCCTCGGTCGGAAGGAGGCGATGCCCAAGGCCGCCGAGCTGCTGGAGCGCGTGGGCATCCCGGACCCGAGGGCCCGCCTGGTCAACTACCCCCACCAGCTCAGCGGAGGAATGCGCCAGCGTGCACTGATCGCCATGGCGCTGGCCTGCCAGCCCCGGCTGCTCATCGCCGACGAGCCCACCACGGCGCTCGACGTGACGATCCAGGCGCAGATCCTCGAGCTGCTCGAGGAGCTCGTCGTCGACACCGGGACC
>CAZDAO010000296.1:0-5092 GCA_964503015.1 uncultured Nocardioides sp.
CCTCGGCCCGACCGCCGAAGTAGCGCTGGACCTTGTCGATGGTGAGCTGCTCGCCGTGGAAGTCGTTGGTCAGCTGGTCGGCAGCGGCGGCCAGCGACCGCAGGTCCGTGCCGACGGCCTGCACGAGGAACGCCGCGGCGTCGGAGTCGATGCGGGCACCGTGGGAGGCCACCTCGGAGGTGACGAAGCCCGCCATCTCGCTGGGCTTGACCTCCTCCGACTTCACCTCAGTGACCGCCGGCAGCTTGCGCAGCTTGGTCAGAACTCCGCTGCCCTTCTGGCCACCGGAGTGCACCAGCACCAGCGCGACGTCGTCGGCCGGGCCGGCGCAGTAGTCGAGCAGCCCGTCGACGGACTCGTCGGGCAGGTCCTCGAGGCCACGGACGACCACGCACCGGATCGAGGAAAACAGCGACGGCGCCGCCATCTCCCCGAGCGCGGCCAGGGTCAGCTCCCCGGCCGCCGACTCGGCGAGCTCGGCCTCGGGGTCGTGCGCCCGCACCGCCTCGCGGACGGAGGCGACCGTGCGTGAGGAGAGGTATTCCTCCTTGCCGGTCACGAGGACGACGTGGCCGAGGACCTGCGCGGCGGAGGGGGTGCGTGCCATGGTGCGGCGATCCTAGCCGCGGGCCACGACACCGGCCCCGCCGTCCCTCACGACGACGGCCACGTCGCCGGAGAGTTCCGTGCGCCACACCTGCGCGCCCGCGCCGGTGAGCGCAGCGAGGACGTCGGGCGCCGGGTGCCCGTAGTCGTTGTCCTCGCCCACCGACACCAGGGCCACGCCGGCACCGAGCGAGGTGAGCCAGTCGAGGTCCTGGTGGCGGCTGCCGTGGTGGGGCACCTTGAGCACGTCGACCTGCACGCCCGGGAGGTCGCGCTGGAGCGCGGACTGTGCCGACGGCTCGACGTCGCCGGTCAGCAGGACCCGCAGTCCCTGCACCTGCGCGAGGATGACGACGCTGGCGTTGTTGGGCGCGCTCTCCCCCGAGCCGCCGAGGATCGCGCCGGGACGCGGCCACACCTCCTGGAGCGTCACGTCGCCGACCGTCCGGGTCACGCCGTACGACGGCAGCGAGGGGTCGCGGCCGATCGCAGCCCCGACCTCCCGCGCCCCGGCGACCGGGTCGGCGAGCGACGTGCCCTCGACCTCCCCGACGCGACGACCCTCGAGCACCCCGGTGACGCCGTCCACGTGGTCGGCGTGGAAGTGGGTGAGCACCAGGAGCGGCACCGAGGTGACCTCGAGCCGGTCCAGGCAGGCGTCCATGGCGAGCGGGTCGGGACCCGCGTCGACCACGACCGCGGCGTGCTGGGCCGCGCGCAGGACCAGCCCGTCACCCTGACCGACGTCGCACATCGCGAGCACCCATCCCTCGGGCGGCCAGCCGAGGGCGGGCGGACGGGCCAGCATCGTGGTCACGAGCAGGCCGGCACAGGCCAGCGAGGTGACCGGGCTCCGCAGCACCTGCGGGGCGAACGCCACCGCCAGGAAGCAGAGCGACGTCAGGAGCGTCAGTGCGATGGGGCCGGTGCCCCACGACACCGCCGCGGTGGGGATCGCGGCGCCCCACCGGGCGACCGCGATGATCCAGCCCGCCGACCACGCGGCGGGCGCGGCGACCAGCTCGCCGGCCGGAGCCGCGACCAGCCCGAGCAGTCCACCCGCGAGCCCGAGCACCGTCGCCGGCGCCACCGCGGGAGCCGCCAGCAGGTTGGCGACGACCGCGACCAGGCTCACCTGCCCGGACAGCGCCGCGACGACGGGCGTGCACGCCACCTGGGCGGCCAGCGGCACGGAGACCGCCTCGGCGACCCATCGCGGCGTCCACCGCATCAGGGCGTCGCGCCACCTCGGTGCGAGCAGCAGGATCCCGGCCGTGGCGAGCACCGACAACGCGAAGCCGGCGGTGACCGCCAGCCGCGGCCAGACGAGCAGGAGCAGCAGCACGGCGACGCCGAGGGTCCGGGTGCCTCGGGAGCGCCCGTTGTGGCCCATCCCCAGCAGCGCGACCGTGCCCATCGCGGCGGCGCGGACGACGCTCGGCTCGGCCCGGGCCGTGACGACGAAGCCCACGATCCCGACCGCTGCGAGCAGGTGCAGCCACCGACCACGTACGCCGACCCAGCGCCCCAGGACGAGCAGGAATCCCACGACCAGGGTCAGGTTGGTGCCGCTCACCGCGAGCAGGTGGGTCAGCCCGGTCGTCCGGAAGTCGTCGGCGAGCCCGGGGTCCAGGCCGGCGTCGTCGCCGACGACGAGGGCCGGCACCAGCTCGCGCGCGTCGGCGTCGCGGTCGGCGACCGCCATGCGCACCGACCGGCGTACGGCTGCGGCGGCGTCCCACCAGGCATCCGGCTCCGCGAGCATCCGGGGCGCGCCTACGGGCCGGACCAGCGCGGCCGCGTCACCGTCGCTCGGGACCAGGCGTGCGGCCGTCTCGACGGTCGTCCCGAGCGGGTGCCGCGGCCAGTCGGCGTCGGCCATCACCACGATCGGGACGTCGAGCATCCAGGCGCTCCCCCGTCCCTCCACCCGGGTCACGCGGGCGCGGACGACCTGCAGGTCGCCGTAGCGCCCAGCGACCACGCGGACGTCCGAGGTGAGGTCCAGGCGGAGCGTGGCGACGGCACGGTCGGCGGCCAGCGCCGTCACGGGCGAGGTGGCGACGACGACCTGCTGGAGCGCTGCCACACTGGCCACGGCCACCAGCGCCGCCAGCGGGCCGAGCCAGGCCGCGGCCCACCACCGCCGGGCCGCACCGAGCAGCACCACGACCACGGCGCCGAGCACGCACGCCAGTGCCGGGCGTCCCGGCAGCACCAGCACCAGCAGTGCGCCTGCCCACGCGCCCAGCCCCAGCGCGACGGCGCGCAGGTCGGGCACGGGTCAGAGCGTGACGAGCGGAGCCAGGTCGGACAGGGTGGCCTCGCCGATGCCGTCGACCTCCAGGAGCTCGTCGACCGACGAGAAGCCGCCGTGATCGCCGCGCCACGCGAGGATCGCCTCGGCGGTGACCGGACCGACGCCGGGCAGCGTCTCGAGCGTGGCCTGGTCGGCGGTGTTGAGGTTGACCAGCGTCGTCCCCGAGGGCGTGGGCGAGCCCAGGCTGCCGGCCACGCCGGGCGCCGGCGCCACCCCGACCAGGATCTGCTCGCCGTCGACCACGAGCCGCGCGAGGTTGAGCGAGGTGAGGTCGACACCGCGCCGGGCACCGCCGGCCGCCTTCAACGCGTCGACCACCCTCGAGCCGGGTGGCAGGACCGCGATGCCCGGCCTGCGCACCTTGCCGGCGACGTCGACGACGAGGTCCCCCGAGGTCTCCGAGGCTCCCGCGGAGGCCGAGCCCTCCGGTTCCTCCGAGGCCGAGGGGCTCGCCCACCCCGGTGACGCCTCGGCGGGGCCGACGTCGGCGAGCGTCGAGCTCGCCGGTTCCACCGGCGTCAGCGGCACTGCCTCCGCCTGGTCGCGCACCGCCCACCACGCCGCGAGCCCGACGGCGATCGCCGCCACCACCGCGACCACGGCGAGGTGGACCGGCCCGAGCCGGAGCCGCCCGATCCGCACCCGTCGCGACGCGTGCCGGCCCGGCACCGGCAGCACGATCGGGGGCGGCGGCTCCTCGGTCGGCCGGACCCTGGTGTGCGTCGAGGCGTCCGGCTCACGTCGTACGGCGGCCAGCTCGGCGCTCAGCGTCGCCAGCCGTCGCGACACCGCCTCGGCGTGCTCGGACGCGGACTGGGATCGGCGCATGCCCCCACGCTAGGAACGGCGTACGGCCCTCCGACAGGGCGCCAGGCGATCTGTGGAGAGACGCCGGCGGTGACGCTTCACCACGGTATGCAGGTCAACCCTCACTTCCCTCGATCAACTGACCGTGGGAACCGACGGTTCGTCTGCATACCTTGATGAACCGTCACGGACGAGGCGGCGACCTCAGGGGCGCGGCGAGACGCAGACCGCGACCATCCCCGGGCCGACGTGGGCGCCGAGGACCGCGCCGAGCTCGCCGCACATCACCTCGCGCCCCTCGAGGCCGGGTGCCAGGCGGTCGGCGAGCGTGGTCGCCAGCTCCTCGGCCCGCTCGGCGTTGGCGAGGTGGGAGACGCAGACGTCGACCGGCTGGTCCCCGGCGATCTCCACGGCGAGGTCGGCCAGCCGCGCGAGCGCGCGCGAGGCCGTGCGGACGCGTTCGCGCGGGACGACCCGCCCGTCCTCGATCTGGAGCAGCGGCTTGACCGCCAGCGCGCTGCCGAACAGCGCGGCCGCGGCGCCGATCCGGCCGCCCCGACGGAGGTATTCCAGGGTGTCGACGTAGAACAACGACGACGCGGCCCGGCCGCGGGCGAGGGCCGCCTCGGCCGCCTCCTGCGCCGTGCCACCCGACTCCAGCACGTCGACGGCGGTCAGCGCGGCGTAGCCGGTCGCGATGCCGACCTGCCCGGAGTCGACCACGTGCACCGGCAGGTCGGCCTCGAGCGCCGCGAGCTGGGCGGACTCGGAGGTGCCGCTCATCTCGCCGGAGAGGTGGACCGAGACGATCTCCTCGACCCCGTCGTCCCGCAAAGACCGGTACACCTCAGCGAACAGCGCCGGCGCCGGGCGCGAGGTGCTCACCGGCACGAAGTCGCGCAGCGCCTGCGCGACCACCTCGGGCGTGGCGCCGTCGGGCCCCTCGTCGAGCACCTTCGCGCCGATCACCACCTGCAGGGGCACGACCCGGATCCCGCGCGCCTGCGCCACCTCGGCGGGCAGGCTCGCGGTCGAGTCGGTAACCACGGCGACGCGGGACATGCGGTGACCTTACTGTCCGGATGGTTCGGGGAGGGCCGTCAGACGACGATGTTCACCAGCTTCGGCGCCCGCACGATGACCTTGCGCACCGTCGCCCCGTCGATCGCGCGCTGGACGCCCTCGTCGGCCATCGCCGCCGCCTCCAGGTCGGCCTCCGAGATCTCCGGCGAGACCTCCAGCCGCGCGCGGACCTTGCCCTTGACCTGGACGACGGCGGTGACGGTGTCCTCCACCAGCAGCGCCTCGTCGACGGCGGGCCAGCCGGCCCGTACGACGGTGGGCTCGTGCCCCAGCCGC
>CAZDAO010000297.1:0-5078 GCA_964503015.1 uncultured Nocardioides sp.
CTCCTCG
Organism: uncultured Nocardioides sp.; assembly: GCA_964503015.1. GTDB lineage: Bacteria > Actinomycetota > Actinomycetes > Propionibacteriales > Nocardioidaceae > Nocardioides. The sequence goes on from CAZDAO010000297.1 coordinate 8, forward strand.
GTCATCTTGAAGAGCAGGTTGTCGCGGGTGATGCCGGCGTTGTTGACGAGGATGTGGATCCCGCCGAGCTCGTCGACCACGCGCTGCACGGCTGCCTCGGCGGCGGCGCCGTCGACGACGTCGCAGGCGATGCCGATGGCCCGCGCACCGTCGGTGAGGTCGAGCCGGGCGGCTGCCTCCTGGGCCGCGGCCTCGTCGAGGTCGAGGATCGCGATCGACGCGCCCTCGGCGGCGAAACGCTGGGCGATGCCGAAGCCGATGCCTCGTGCCGCTCCGGTGATGACGGCGACTCGCTGGTCGAAACGGCCCATGGGAACTCCTGCGCTCGAGGTGGAAAATTGGTGAAGGAACTGCGCCGTGCAGGCTACCGAGCCGGCGGGCTCGCTACGGTGTGGGGATGGGCCGGAGGGATTTCGGGGCCGCTGCGGTCGTCGCGGTCGTGATGGCGCTGACTGCAGCGCTCGTGGCGTGGACGCACCACCTGCCGTTGCGCGACCCCGACGGGGCCTCGTTGCCGACGTGGTTCCGGCTCCCGGTGATCGTGGCGTCCGCCGTCCTCCTCGACGTGCTGGCCCGGTGGGCCCTGGTGGTGCGGCGCAACCGCACGTTCATCGGCACCTCGTTGAAGGCGGTGCTGGTCGAGCGGTGGAACCGCGACCAGATCTGGTTCACGCTGAGCGGCCTGGTCACCTGGTACGTCGCCTACGTCGCGTTCCGCAACCTCAAGAGCTACGTCCCCTTCGTCACCGACCGGATCGCCGACCCCCAGCTCGCCGAGCTCGACCGGATCCTGTGGCTGGGCAACGATCCCGCGGTGCTGCTGCACGACGTGCTCGGCACCTCGTGGGCCAACTGGGTGATGGCGGCGGTCTACCTCGTCTGGATCGGCCTGGTCCCCGCGAGCCTGGCGATCGCCCTGGTGTGGACCCGCCGGTCGGCCTACGGCGCGTGGTACGTCACCGCGGTCTCGGTCGACTGGGCCCTGGGCGTGGTCTTCTACTACGCCCTGCCCTCGCTGGGGCCGACGTACTCCCGCCCCGAGTGGTTCGCCGACCTGCCGCGCACGCCCAACAGCGAGGTGCGCGACCTGCTGCTGTCCGACCGGATCAAGGTGCTGTCGGGCCCCTGGGACACCGGCGCCGTCCAGACGATCGCGGCCTTCGCCTCCCTCCACGTCGCCGTGATGCTGACCATCTGCCTGACCGTGACGGTGATGCGACTGCCGCTCACCATCCGCGTCGCGAGCTGGACCTTCCTGGCGCTCACCTGCGTGGCGACCGTCTACCTCGGCTGGCACTTCTTCGTCGACGTCCTGGCCGGGTTCGTGGTGGGTGCCGCGGCCTTCGTGATCGCCGCGCGGGCGACGGGCAATCCGCTGCGACGCCGCGAGGAACCCTGGACCTTCCGCGCGGCGCTCGAGGTCTCGGCGCCTGCCACGGAGGCCGACCCGCTCGCCGGGCACCGCTGAGCGGATCCGCCGCGCCTCGCTGCGCGGCTCGCCTCTCAGGCGTCCGCCAGTGCCGCGCGCAGCCGCTCGGCGTACGCCGCCGCCTCGCCGTCGGCGTACTTCGTGCGGGGCCAGAAGAAGCCCCGAAGGCCGTCGCCCTTGGTGCGCGGCACCACGTGCAGGTGGAGGTGCGGGACCGACTGGCTCACGGTGTTGTTCATCGCCACGAACGACCCCTGGGCGCCGAGGCCGGTCGTGACCGCGGTCGCGAGCCGTTGGGCGGCCGCCAGGAACCCGTCGCGGAGGCCGGCCGGCAGGTCCGGCAGGGTGACGACGTGCTCGCGGGGGACGAGCAGGACGTGTCCCTTGAACACCGGCCGCGCATCGAGGAAGCCGACGAGGTCGTCGGTCTCGAGCACGAGCTCGGCCGGAAGCTCGCGGGCGACGATCTGGCAGAAGACGCAGTCGCGCGGGGGGTCGGTGTCCATGCCGGTAGCCTCCCACCCGATCCATCGGACGCCGGGCGCAACCAACGGCCTGCACCGCGCGTCACCATCTCGCGGACAGGCCGCACTGCACGACCCCAGGGGGATCCATGTCTCGGACTCGCACGCTCGTCGCCGCAGTGGCGCTGGCCTGCCTCGCGTCGCCTCTCGTGGCGTCTGTGCCGGCACCGGCGGCGCCGGCGGCGCCGGCCAGGCCGGCACCGGCCGTCGAGCGGCACGTCGACTACGGCGACCGCGCCGTGAAGGTGCCTCGGGGACGGCGCGCCGTCATCAGCTTCGACGGGCGCCGCGGCGACATCGTCTCGCTGAGCGGGTTGACACCCGCCCAGCTGAAGCTCTTCCGCGCGACCCACCGGGTCCCGCAGTCATGGCGCGACGGCGGCTACTTCCGGCTGCCCAGGACCGCGACCTACGAGTTCAGGGTGCGGGCCGACAAGGGGAACAGCCGACGCCTCGGCCTGGTCAAGGCCCGGGTGCACGAGGTCGAGGTCGACGGGCGCGCAGTGACCGTGCCCCGCAAGCGGCGTGGCTATGTCGACCTGGCCGCCGTACGTCTGGAGGCCGGCGACCGCGTCACCGTCGACGACGGCCGCGCGGACAACCGGCTCTTCCTCCCGGGTGGGCGCTACGTGTCGGGCTGGGGGCAGCACCTCCTGCTGCGCCCCGGCCACGCCATCCGCGTGGACGACGACAACTACCCCATCGGGGGCGAGGCCGTCACCGGGACCACCCTGGTCCGGGTGCTGTCGGGGCACCGCGTCACCGCAGCCAGCGCGGTCGAGGTCACCCTCCGGCCCGACGGCTCGCCCGCCACGCTGTCCGCGGCGCGACGGGCGCAGCGGGAGTACGTCTTCTCCTTCGACGCCGCCGCCGACGACCTGGTCTACCTCGAGCCCGTCTCCGGGCCCCACGTCACCAACTACTCCTCCCTGCTGGACCGCTGGACCGACTCACCCGTGGACAGCCCGCTGTCCCAGGTGGAGCCGGTCAGCCCGAGCTTCCTGCTGCCGGCTGCCGGCACGCACGAGATCTCGACCGTGAGCGACACGGTCGGTCGTTCGGTCAGCGCGGCCGTGCGGCTGCGCAAGGGAGTCCGGGTCGCGGCCCTGCAGCCCGACGGTCCGGCCGTCGACTTCACCTTCGACGGCTCGGGCACGCGGGTCTACTCGCTGGGCGGCGCGATCGGGCAGCGCCTGGAGAGCACGACGACCGGCCTGGCGGCCGGGGAGACCTGGATCATCGAGATGAGCCCCCGCGACCCGTGGTCGTGCGGCGCCGATCCCTACGGTCCTCTCGGGTGCGCGGACAACGGCTACGCCTTCGTCTCGGACACCCGACCGGCCGGGAACAACAACAGTCTGCAGCTGGAGGACCCGGTGGTCGTCGCGACTCCGGCACCGGGCACCACCGGCACGGTCAGCGTCCGGCTGCTGTCGACCGCGACGCCGTAGCCGTTGCCGGATCCCGCTCCGGTCAGGAGTCGGCCCAGGTGACGACGTCGTCCAGCGACGCCCGCGACGTCCGGAACCCGTTGACCGGGTGGTCGGTGTCGGCGTGCCCGAAGGAGATGCCCACCACGACGCGGCGCGTCTCGGGCAGCCCGAAGTGCTCGCGCAGGAAGCCGGCGTACCCCGCGAGGGCCGCCTGCGGGGCCGCGGCGAGGCCCAGCGACTGGGCGCCCAGCAGGAAGGTGCTGATCCAGAGCCCGCAGTCGACGGCGCCGTAGACACCGAGGTCTGCCTCGGTGGTCAGGATCGCGACGTGCGGGGCGTCGAAGAGGTCGAAGTTGCGCAGCATCTGCTCGAGACGGCGCTCGGCGTCGTCCTTGCTGATCCCGACCGAGTCGTAGAGCTGGAAGCCGCACTCGCGGCGGCGCTCGCGGAACACCCCGGTGTACGCCGCCGGGAACTCGAAGTCGGGCGCCTGGGGCTGGGACATCACGTGCTCGGCGAGAGCGGAGCGCAACCGGTCAGTCGCCTCCCCGCTGGTGACGACGACCTGCCACGGCTGGGTGTTGCACCACGACGGCGTGCGCTGCGCCAGGGCGAGCAGGCGCTCGATGTCGGCCCGCGGCACCGGGTCGGGGCGGAACTGCCGGCACGTCCAGCGCTCGTCGAGCAGTCGGGCGAGGGTGTCGTACGGCCTGGGGTCGGTCATGGCCAGAGCCTGCCAGCCGACAGTGGAGCCATCGGCCGCCAGGTCGGGCCGCAGCCTCCACTGTCGGGGCCAATGTGTCGAAAAGCCCACGCGCCGCTGCCGTGTCGCCCACCATGGACGTCGCCATGTCACGCCCGTCCCTCGCCCGTGCCCTCGCCGTCCTGCTCCTGCTGACGGCGCCGGCTGTCGCACCCACGACCGGGGCGGCGGCCGCCGTGCCGGGTGAACGGCACCGCGCCGAGCCCGCGGCGACGGTGCCGGTCTGGCTCGCGCCGGCCGAGCCGCACGCGGAGAACCCGACCAACCCGCTCGCGCGACGCCTGTGGGGCGTCTACCGGGGGCCGCAGGACCAGGTGTGGCGGCCCTACACGAGGTCGACGGGTGCGACCCGGGCAGCGCTCGCGACGATCGCCGAGCGCCCGCGTGCCAAGTGGTACGCCCGCTACCTCCCCGACAACCAGGTCCGCTCGCGGGTGGTCGACTACGTCGCCTCCTCCCAGGCCGGCAACCCGGAGACGCTCAGCCAGATGGCGGTCTTCCGGATGCAGCCCTGGGAGGGCGAGGCCTGCAAGCGACCCACGAGGCCGGCCGAGGCCGCGAGCTATCGCACCTGGATCCAGGAGCTCGCCGCCGGCATCGGTGACGCGCACACGCTCGTGGTCATGCAGCCCGACGGGCCGTTCCTGCTGTGCGCCCCCGACCGCGCGGTGAAGTCCGAGCTGCTGACCTGGGCCACCCAGACCCTCAGCGCGCTGCCCAACACCAGCGTCTACATCGACGCGGGCGCGGCCGACTGGTGCCAGAACGGCACGGCGCAGGAGTCGTGGCGGTGCGCGGAGATCCTCAAGCTCAGCGGCATCCAGTACGCCCGCGGGTTCGCGCTCGACTCCACCCACTACACCGGCCCGGTCGAGAACATCGACCGCGGGATGGAGATCATCGCCGAGCTGGTGGCCGACGG
>CAZDAO010000298.1:0-3064 GCA_964503015.1 uncultured Nocardioides sp.
TCGGGCCCATGTCGTTGACCCAGAAGTACTCCTCGCCGGAGTAGCGCAGGCCGCGCAGCACCTCGATGGCCTGCTGCTGGGCGTCGCGCTCGGTGAGCTCGCCGCTGTCCACGCGGGCGCCGTAGCTCTCGATGACGCCGAGGGCGGTCTCGACGACCGCCTTGGTGCCGGCGTGGCGCTCGGTGGTGATCTCGGATCGCACCTTGAGCATCGCCATGCCGACGACGGCGACGATCCCGACGACGGTGATGAGGACCAGGGCGAGCAGGCGCGTGCTGATGCGGCTGTTGCGGAGGAAGGACAAGGGAATGCTCCAAGGGTGGGGGTCGCGTGTCCCATCGGCACGAAGGGCGACCGGCTGAGGAGTCCGGCTGTGCCGCCGCTCGGGAGCGCCTCGTAGGCTGGCGCGCGTGACCGTACGCCGCCGACTGACCATCCTGTCGGTCGCGCCCGCTCTCGCGGTGCTCGCCACCACCGGCTGCAGCGGGTCCGCGGACGACGGCCAGGTCGCCGCGGGCCACACCCACGCCCCGGGCCAGGGGCACACCTCGCTCGCCGTCGGCGACGGCACCCGCGTCAGCGAGGTCGGCTACTCGCTGACCGGCGTGCGCGTGACCGAACGGGCCGAGGGCATCGGTGAGCTGAGCTTCCGCATCGAGGACTACGAGGGCGACCCGGTCACCGACTACGTCGAGGAGCAGACCAAGGACCTGCACCTCTACGTCGTCAACGACGACCTCACCGTCTTCCGGCACCTGCACCCCACGCGCGACGAGGACGGCACGTGGACGGCGCCGTTCGACGTGCCCGACGCCGGCACCTACCGCGTGGTGACGGAGTTCATCGCGGTCGACGAGGGCGGCAACGGGGACCACGTCGTCCTCGGGCGCCCGCTGGCGCTGCCGCCGGGAGACCCCGGGGACACCGTCGGTGGTGACGGGGTCGTCGACGTGACGGTGACCGAGCCGCCGGTCGCCGGGCTCGAGGGCGAGCTGCGACTCATGGTGCGCGACGCGGCGCGCCAGCCGGTGAAGCTCGGCACCTTCCTCGGCGCGTACGCCCACGTGACGGGCTTCGACGAGGAGACCGGTGCGATGGTGCACCTGCACCCGCTGGGTCCCCCGGACGTCACCGAGGACGGTTCGGAGCTGACCTTCCACGCCGAGATCGAGCAGCCGGGCGACTACCGGCTCTTCGTCCAGGTGCGCGTCGACGGCTTCCTGCACACGGTCCCGGTCGAGCTCACCGTCCGGCCCTCGTCGGGCTCAGCCTGAGACGCGCAGCCTGACCGTCGTCACCGGGCTCTCGAAGCGGCTCAGCACGAGGCTCACCTGCACCTCCCACTCGCCCGCGCGCGGCACCACGACCTGCCCGCGGTAGGTGCCCGCGGCTACCGGGGTGAGCGTGACCTCGCCGATGTCGAGTCCCTCGGTCCGCAGCGAGACGACCGGGTTGGCGGGCGGGTCGTACGGCTCGCCCGCCGTGTCCTGCACCTGCACGAGCAGCGTGTTGCTGCCGACGCGCTGGGGGTCCATGACGGCCAGCACGCGCAGGTCGCCGGCGGTGGCCGCACCGGTCCCCGTGGTGCCGGTCGGCGCGGTCACCGGCGCCGGTCGCGGCGACTTGTCGACCAGCACGCCCGTGACCCCGAGCAGCACCACGAGGAGCAGCGCCTCGACCCGGACGGTGCGGGTCACCAGGGACGTGGCGCGCTCGCGGTCGCCGAACCCGGTGGCCGTCACGACGGCGGGCAGGGTGCGCCACCGGTTCCACCCGCCCATGGCCGCGACCAGCGCAGCGATCGCGATCTTGGCGAGCAGCAGCCAGCCGTAGGTCGTCTCGACCAGGAGCGTCCAGGACCCGACGATCCGCCAGGCGAGGAACGCCCCTGCTCCCGCGACCACCAGCAGCAGACCGGCGGCGATCGTCGAGAACCGGGTCAGCGTCCGGGCCGCCACGAGCTCACGGCCGGCCATCGCCCGCAGGGTGAGGGCGAGGCCGACCAGGCCGCCGAGCCAGACGGCGCCCGCCGCCACGTGCAGGACGTCCCAGGTGATCATCACCGGGGCGGGCGGGTAGGCACGGGTGTGGCCGGCGAAGGCCGGACCGGCCAGCGCGAGGACCGCCCCGCTGCCGATCACCCGGCCCGCGAGCAGCCCGGGCGCGGCGTCGGTGAGCGTGCGGACGACCGCGCCGAGGCCCACCACGACCAGCGCGGCGCTGACGGCCTCGTTGACCACCACCCCGGCGTCGAAGCCGGTGACGACGTCGCCCAGCTCGAGGCCCTGGGCGTAGACCGACGCGACCGGCACCTGCAGCACGGCGCCCGCTGCGGCCACCCCGGCGGCGTACGTCGTCAGCCGGCGCAGCCGGTGGCGGGACGCGCCCCCCGCCCAGGTGCGGGGCAGGACGAGCACGACGAACAGCGCGAGCCCGGCAGCCAGGAGCAGACCGACGTACATGAGCACGCTGAGGACGTCGCGCAGGACCGTCACTGCGGCGGACGAGCTCTCCGGCGCCGGCGGTGCGACCACCGACGCGCTGGGCGCACCGACCGAGAAGGTCAGCGCCCCGGAGATCGGGTGGCCGTCGCCGGACAGCACGTTCCACGACACCACGTAGGTGCCGTCGTCGAGCCCGGCGGCGTCGGTGAGGTCGACGGTGACCTGCTCGCCGCTGGCTCCGGCGGTCGAGGTGACCTCCTCGCCGTCGGCGTCGTAGACCGCGATCTCCTGCGAGGTGAGGCGGACGGGCTCGTTGAAGGTCAGCGTCACCGTCTCGGGTGCGGTGTCCACCACCGCGCCCTCGGCCGGGTCGGAGTCGACCAGCTCGGCGTGGGCCGAGGCGGGCGCGCCCGTGCCGACCACGGCGAGCAGGGCGAGCGCGAGCGCGACCAGCGCGGCGGCGAACCGGCCCGACGGCCGGTGCCACCACGCCGGTCGCGTCGCGCGCGTCACGAGGCGGTGCGCGTCCGGGCCAGGGCGAGCCCGCCGGCCACCAGGCCCAGCAGGCCGGCCGTGAGACCCACCCAACCGAGCGCGGCCGAGCCGTCCGAGTCGTCCTC
>CAZDAO010000298.1:3164-5074 GCA_964503015.1 uncultured Nocardioides sp.
CACCGCTCGCAGGCAGGATCTCGAAGGCGGGGGCCGGGTGCTCGAGCTCCTCGGCGTCCTGACCGTCGGCGGCCACCTCGATCCAGTCCGTACGGCCCTTCTCGCACGTCTGGATCGTCGGGAAGGCGAGCACCTCGCCCTCGGCGTCGGGCACCTGGAAGGACAGCTCGAAGGTGTCGCGCTGGCCGTCCGGCAGCGGGGTGGTGGCGGTGTAGGTGATCGAGGACGTGCGCTCGGTGACCTCGTTGCCGTGGGCGTCGGTCGTGGGCTCGTCGAGCTGGGTGATGGAGGTCTCGACCTCGTAGTACGGGTTCCGCGTCGGGGTGACCGACAGGACCGACTCCGGGACCTGGATCTCGATCTTGGTGGTGGGCGAAGGCGACTCCTCGCAGCCGTGCGGGACGCTGAACGTCGCGACGGTGAAGGCGCCGGCCGACGCATCGGTCACGGTCGCGCTGACGTGGGCGCTGGCCGGGGCGACGATGCCGAGGGCGATGGCCGCGGTGGCGGCCGGGAGCGCGCCGAGGCGCGCGAAGGTGCGGATGGACATGATTCTCCTGAGGAAGGTCGTTGCTGGGTCTGGGGCGCGTGAGCACACCCGAACCCGCAGCGGGCTCAGGTGTGCCGGACCACCAGGGGTGGCCCGCGCCTCGGCGAGACCAGCAGGTGCACCAGCGAGTCGTGGGTCCGGACTGCCGTGCACTGCACCCGCGGGCGAGTCGCGGAGAGGGGCGCAGGGAAGGAGGGGAGCGAGACGACCAGGGCCGCGGCCCGGCGTCCTGCCCACCACAGCACGGCGGTCAGCAGCGTGACGAAGAGGTGCGCCGCGACCATCTGCCAGGTCCACCCGACGTCGGTCGTGGGCGTCGCGTGGTGGGGGGCGTGGACGTGCTCGGCGACGAGTCCGAAGGACTCGTGCAGCCCGAGCTGCGCCGCCGCGACGGCCGGCAGCAGCAGCCGGGGTGACACGTCGCGCGTGAAGAGGGCGAACCCGCCGCCGAGCACCACCGCGGTGATGAGCACCAGCCCGGGGAGCGTCGGGACGGTGCCGCCGGCCCAGGTGTGGGCCGAGACGGCTCCGGGGAGGACCACCACGGTCGCGGCGAGCGCACGGGCCAGTGCGTGCGGAGCACGCACGTGCTCCACCCTCGGCTCGGCGCTCATGCCGGACATCGTCGCAGAGCGCCGTCGCGGTCAGCCCATGGGCCGGTGCCTACCAGCCGTGGTGGCGCCTGGGCCGGCGGTAGTCACCGTGCCCGAACGCCGGTGCGCAACCGCCGCGGCGCCCGCGCATGAAGAACAGCAGCGGGAAGATGAGCACCCACAGGGGCGCCTCGGTCAGCACGCTGAGCGCGACCAGCAGGGCGAGGGTCGGCAGCAGCGGGAGCCGGAACCCGGTCCGGCGACGCTGCTGCGCCGGCTTCGCGGGCGGGTAGGACACCTGCGGACGGGGCAGGTCGCTGAAGAGCACGGCGAGGTCGGCACGGGTGCGTGCCGTCCAGATCGCGTCGAGGCGCTCGTCGTACTCCTCGTGGTCGAGGCGGCCGTCGGCGTAGTGCATCGCCAGGTCGGCCATCGCGCGCTCGCGATCGGCGTCGGAGATGCGCAGCCGCGGGTCGGGCGTGCTCATCGCTCGCCGTCCCGTCCGTCCCCGTCGCGGCCGTCCGCGAGGATGCCGTAGAGCCGGCGGCGGGTGTCGACCAGCACGTCGAGCGCGGCACGCTTCTGCTGCTCCGAGCCCTGGGTGGCGAGCTGCCAGACCGCGCTCACGACCTGCCCGATCTCGCTCTTGATGTCGGCCTGGCCGGAGGGCTGGTCGGTCGGCTGCTGCTCGGTGCGTGCGAACGGCGCCCACACGGCGGCGAGGTCATCGGCGCGCGCCACCTCACCGAGGAGCCACAGCGTCTCGC
>CAZDAO010000299.1:0-5048 GCA_964503015.1 uncultured Nocardioides sp.
TCAACGAGCTCGGCGCCAACATCGAGACGTTCAGGGACATCTGGGCTCGCTGTGCTTGTCTAGCGCCTCCGCTTCGCTCCCCCGTCACAACCCCGCGGGGCCCCACGCGCCGCTCCTCCGGCTCGACCCCTCCTCCTGCAGGCGCCGCCGCGCCGCGGACGGCACCACGGGCCGTGAGCCGACGAACCGACCCGGGATTGAATTGACCTCAACTCAACCGGAACGGCCGAACGTCAGCTGCCGGCCGGTGAACCGGTGCTTCCTCGCGCCCGGATCGCCCCGACGACGAACGAGCGGGTTACGAGCGCCGCGGACAGAGCGAGCGGAGCGAGTTCAATTGAACAAAGTCTCCACCCAGGCGCGCGACTGCTTGCCGGTCGAGGGCGGGGCGGTCATGTCGGCGGTGATGCGCGGCATCGGCGCGGTGTGCTGGCCGGCGTTGCGGTGCCAGTCGTTCTCGGCCTCGATGAGCACGCCGAGGTCGGCGCGCGACAGGAAGACGCCATGGCCGTCGGGACACTGGGCGACAGTGGCCTCGCCGAGGTTCCGCTCCGCCATCTCGGCGCCACACCGGGGACACGTGATGCTCTCCATCCCCCGAAGGTACTCCGCGACCCCATACTTCTCGCGTGAACACACCCGCCCGATCCACGACGGGCTACCTCGACGCGCCCCGTCCGCTCGCGTTCGCCCACCGTGGCGGCGCGTACCACCCCGAGATCGAGGGCCTCGAGAACACGCTGGCGGCGTTCGCGCACGCCGTGGACCTGGGCTACACCTACCTCGAGACCGACGTCCACGTGACCAGCGACGGCGTCCTGCTGGCCTTCCACGACACCGTGCTGGACCGGGTCACCGACCGCACGGGCAGCATCGCCGACAGCACGTGGGAGGAGGTCCAGCAGGCTCTCATCGGGGGTTCGGAGCGCGTGCCCAGGCTTGCGACGCTGTTCGACGCCTTCCCCGGGGCCCGGTTCAACATCGACCTCAAGTCCGATGGCGCGGTCGAGGCGCTCGCCACCTTCATCGAGGAGCGCCGGGCCTGGGACCGGGTGCTCGTCGGCTCGTTCTCCGGGCGGCGGATGCGCGCCTTCCGGCGGCGTACGGCCGGGCGGGTCGCGACCTCGGCGGGGCCGCTGGAGGTGGTCGTCTTCCTGCTCGCCCCGAGCGGCCGGCTGGCCCGCTGGTTGACCCGCGGTCGGCCGGTCGCCCTGCAGGTGCCGCACCGCCACGGCCGGTTCCCGGTGACCACGCGCGGGCTGGTCCGACGCGCGCACGCGGCCGGCGTCCAGGTGCACGTGTGGACGATCGACGACCCGATCGAGATGAACGTCCTCCTCGACCGTGGTGTCGACGGCATCATGACCGATCGCACGGACATACTCAGGGACGTGCTCCGCGCCCGCGGACAGTGGAACGGCCACGTGGAGGATGAGGCATGACCGAGGCGAGTGGGATCGCGGACCTGACGCCGCTGGCGCGGGCCAAGGAGCAGCGGGCGTGGTACTTCTACGACTGGGCCAACAGCGCCTTCGCCACGACGGTCTCCGGCGTGCTGTTCGGTCCCTACCTGATCGCCGTCGCCGAGGAGGCCGCGGTCGACGACCGCGTCTCGGTCCTCGGCCTGTCGATCGCCCCGGGTGCCCTGCCCGCCTACGTCATCACCTTCTCGACGCTGCTGTCCGCGCTCGTGCTCCCGCTGCTCGGCGCCGTCGCGGACCGCACCTCGCGCAAGAAGGACCTGCTGGCGGGCTTCGCCTGGAGCGGCGCGTTCTTCGCCGGCCTGCTGTTCTTCATGACCGGCGACAACTGGCAGTTCGGTGCGGTGACGTTCCTCCTCGCCAACCTGTGCTTCGCCGCGTCGGCCGTGGTCAACGACTCGATCCTGCCGATCATCTCCTCGGAGTCCGAGCGCGACCGGGTCTCCTCGCGCGGCTGGGCCTACGGCTACGCCGGCGGTGGCCTGCTGCTGGCCCTGAACTTCGTGCTGGTGAGCTTCCACGACACCTTCGGCCTCACCGAGGGCATGGCGGTGCGGATCTCGCTGCTGTCGGCCGCGGTGTGGTGGGCCGCGTTCACGTTCATCCCCTTCCGCGGGCTCCGCAACCACCCGCCGGCGGACGTCGAGCAGGTCGAGGGAGGGGTGCTGCAGCGCAGCTTCGGGCAGCTGTGGATCACGCTGAAGGAGCTGCGCAACTACCCGGTGGCCCTGACGTTCCTGCTCGCCTACCTGTTCTTCAACGACGGCATCCAGACCGTCATCAGCCAGGCGTCCGTCTACGGCGTCGAGGAGCTCGGCTTCCCGCAGGGCACCATGCTGGGGGTCTACCTGCTCGTCCAGTTCGTCGCGGTCGGCGGTGCCCTGCTGTTCGGTCGCATCGCGGCCCGGCGGGGGGCGAAGAACACCATCCTCGGGGGTCTGGTCATCTGGATGGGCATCGTCACCGCGGGACTGGTGATCCCCGAGGAGTCGCTGGTCCCGCTCCTGGTGCTGGGCGTCGCCATCGGGCTGGTGCTCGGCGGCACCCAGGCCCTGGCGAGGTCGTACTTCTCGCTGCTGATCCCACGTGGCAAGGAAGCGGAGTTCTTCAGCTTCTACCACGCCATGGAGCGCGGCACCTCGTGGTTCGGCACGCTCGTGTTCGGCCTGGTCTACACGTTCACCGACTCCTACCGTCCGGCGATCTTCGCGCTGATCATCTTCTTCGTCGTCGGGGGTCTGCTGCTGTGGCGGGTCGACACCGCCCGGGGCATCCGCGAGGCCGGCAACGACGTACCTGCCGTGATCTGAGGGCCCACGGGGCCGGCCCCGTGGGCGGGCTCCCCCCCTGGGGGTGAAGTTGGTCTCGCCTGAGCGTGCCGTCACCGGCAACGAATCCGCGGAATGTGGCCGCTCCCGCTACCGTTGAAGGATCACAGGAGATGGACCGCGTCGTCACGAGCGGCGTCACGAACCCCGTTCTGGTCCGTCTCACCCTTGACCCGGTACACAAACACGAACGGGTGTCAGCAACCCATTGGAGGTGGGCACTGTGGCGGAGCGCACACTGCGTGGCGCGAGGCTCGGCGGCCAGAGCTTTGAGGACGAGCGCGGCATCGAGTTCGCCGCCCGTCAGCAGGTCGGATATCGGTGCAAGCAGGGGCACGACTTCGAGGTCACGATGTCGGTCGAGGCCGACATCCCGGCCGTGTGGGAGTGCCCGCGCTGCGGCGCCGAGGCGCTGAGCACGGCGGGCATCCAGCCCGAGGAGAAGGTCGAGAAGCCGGCTCGCACGCACTGGGACATGCTCCTGGAGCGTCGTTCCGAGAAGGAGCTCGAGGACATCCTCAAGGAGCGCCTCGAGCTGCTCCGCGGCGGCGAGATCGGCCCCGCGCACCTGCACCGCGCGAACAAGAAGAAGCGGGTCAGCTGACCCTCTCCTCGCGCACCAGCCGGTCGACTACTCGACCACGTCGCCCTGGACCACGGGCCCCTCGCCCGGTCCGGGGCGTCGTCCATTTCGGGGGTCCGTCCCAGGCGCGCCTCCCGGACCGAAGCCCGGACCGAAGCCCGGACCGAAGCCCGGACCGAAACCCGGCCCGGACGGACCGACGCCCGGGACGACGACGAGGCGGCGCTCGACCACCGTGGTGAGGACCCGGCGGGCGATCGGCCGGGTGAACGGGAGGATGAGCAGGATCCCGACCGCGTCGAGGAGGAACCCCGGGCTGAGCATCAGCGTGCCACCGATGAGGATCAGTGCGCCGTCGGCGATCTCACGGGCCGGCATCCGCCCACCCTGGAGCGCCTCGCGCAACGCCCGCCAGGCGCGCGCTCCCTCGCGCTTGATCAGCCAGGCGCCGAGCAGGCTGTCGAGCACCAGCAGCACGATGGTCCACCACGGCCCGACGAGCTGGCCGACCTGGAGGATCGCCCAGATCTCCGCCAGCGGCACGACCACGAAGGCCACGGCCAGCAGGGGACGCACCCACCCCCGCCTGCGGGGGGTGCGGCGCGGTGCAGCGGGGTGGGTCACGGCCTCCCCCGGCGACGGCGCAGCTGGGCGCGGCGCTCCGCGAGCCCCCAGCGGGTGATCAGCTGCAGCGACTCGCGCGCGACCTGACCACTCATCTTGGAGTCGCCCCGCTCGCGCTCGATGAACTCGATCGGCACCTCGGTCAGCCGCAGGCCCTGCGTGAGCGTGCGGTAGGCGAGGTCGGTCTGGAACACGTACCCAGTAGACCTCACCGTGCCAAGGTCGATCTTCTCCAGCGTGGTGCGCCGGAACAGCCGGTAGCCGGCGGTCGCGTCCTTGACCTTGATGCCGAGCAGCAGCCGGACGTAGAGGTTGCCGCCGCGTGAGAGCGCGAGCCGCTGGACGGGCCAGTTCACGACCGATCCCCCGGGCACGTAGCGCGAGCCGATGACCAGGTCGGCGGTGCGCAGCGCGTCGAGCAGCCGCTGCAGCTGCTCGGGCTGGTGCGAGCCGTCGGCGTCCATCTCGCCGATGACGTCGTACCCGGCCTGCAGCGCCACGTCGAAGCCGTGGAGGTACGCCGCCCCGAGGCCGGCCTTCTCCGTGCGGTGGACGGCGGTGACGGCAGCGTCCTCCGCAGCGAGCCGGTCGGCGATGGCGCCGGTGCCGTCGGGGCTGTTGTCGTCGACGATCATCACGTCGACGCCGGGCTGGGCCGCCCGGAGCCGGCCGATGATCCACTCGATGTTCTCGGCCTCGTTGTAGGTCGGGACGACCATCACGACACGGCCGAGGCCTTCGACACTCACGCGGTGCTACCTCGATCCACGGGTTCCTGGGACGGCGGGCGGGACGTGGCCTCGCCGCGTCGCCGACGACGATAGGCCACGAAGACCCACGCCGTGTGACAGACGAGGAACACCAGGGTGAACCGTGCCGGCCAGACGCCGGCACGCACGGCGGGCGTGAGCGTGGTGCTCAGCCCGACTTCCTCGACCAGCACCTCCTGCCCCCGTGCGGGCACCGACGACACCACCGTCCCGTCGGGGCGTACGACGCCGGAGATGCCGTTGATCGCGGCCACGACCACCC
>CAZDAO010000300.1:0-3780 GCA_964503015.1 uncultured Nocardioides sp.
CGGCGTGCGCCTGGCCTGGGAGTCGTTCAACGACGAGGCCGACACCACGGTGCTGTTCGTGCCGATCGACACGTGCGTCCACAGCCGGGCCTGGAAGGGCCAGGTGGCCTACCTGGCGCAGCACCACCGCGTCGTCACCGTCGACCCTCCTGGCAACGGCCGGTCCGGGCGCGCGCTCGACCCCGAGGCCTACGGCGACCTCGCCCTCGTCGCGGACACCCTGGCGGTGATGGACCACCTCGCCGTGGAGCGGGCCGTGCTCGTCGGCATCTGCAAGAGCGCCTGGCAGGCGCTGCTGGTCGCCGCGCTGCACCCCGGGCGCGTGCAGGGCGTGGTCGCGGTGGCGCCGTGGGCGCACGACCGCACGCCGCCGTTCGCGGTCCGCCTGGAGGCGGCCCAGCACTTCGACGAGGAGCGTGACGACTACTCCGGCTGGCGTGGCAACAACCGTCACCACCTGCCCGACCACTGGCCGGAGTACGCGGCGTTCTTCTTCGACCAGATGCTGCCCGAGCCCCACTCCACCAAGCAGCTCGAGGACATCCTCGGCTTCACCCGGCAGACCACCGGGGCCGTGATCATCGCCGAGGGCGACGGCCCGCGGTTCCCTGACACGCCTGAGGACGCCGAGCGGCTGCTGCGCAGCATCACCGCACCGGTGCTGGTGGTCCAGGGAACCGCGGACCTCTGCCAGCCGCAAGGGCGTGGGCGGAGCGTCGTGGAGTGGACCGGGGCGGAGCACCTGGTGCTGGAGGGGGCGGGCCACCTGCCGATGGCGCGGCACCCCGTGGTCGTCAACCGCGCGATCAAGGCGCTGGTGGACCGGGCCACCGGCACACCCACGCCGCCGAGACCACGCCGGTCGCGACGCCGGCGTCCCCGGTTGCTGTACCTCTCCTCCCCCATCGGCCTCGGGCACGTCCGGCGCGACCTCGCCGTCGTCGACGCGATGCGCGAGCAGCGTCCCGACCTGGAGGTCGCGTGGCTGACCCAGTCACCGGTGGCGGAGTTCCTGGAGCAGCGCGGCGAGTCGGTGCATCCCGCGTCGCGGCTGCTGGCCAGCGAGTCCGGCCACTTCGAGGCCGAGGCGGGCGAGCACGACCTGCACGCCTTCGACGCCGTGCGCCGCATGGACGAGGTGCTGGTCAACAACTTCATGGTGTTCGACGACCTCGTCGAGCGTGAGTCCTTCGACCTGTGGGTCGGCGACGAGGCGTGGGACCTCGACCACTTCCTCCACGAGCACCCGGCGCTCAAGCGTGCGCCGTTCGTCTGGATGACCGACTTCGTCGGATGGGTGCCGATGCCGGACGGCGGCGAGCGGGAGGCGTTCCTGACCGCCGACTACAACGCGGAGATGGTCGAGCACATCGACCGCTCGCCCGGGCTGCGCGACCGGTCGGTCTTCGTCGGCGACCCCGATGACGTGGTGGACCTGCCGCTCGGGCCCGGGCTGCCGACGGCGCGCGCCTGGACCGAGCAGCACTTCGACTTCGCGGGCTACGTGATGGGCGAGCGACCGGACCCGGAGCGACGCGGGGAGCTGCGGGAGCGGCTCGGCTACCGGCCCGACGAGGTGGTGTGCGTGGTCTCCGTCGGCGGGTCCGGCGTCGGCCACCACTTGCTGCGCCGGGTCGCGGCGGCGTACGGACCGGCCTCCGCGCGCGTGCCGAGCTTGCGGATGGTCCTGGTGACCGGGCCGCGCGTCGACCCGGGGGTCCTCGACGTCCCGGACGGGGTCGAGGTCCACGGCTTCCTGCCCGACCTCGACCTGCACCACGCCGCCTGCGACGTGGCGGTGGTGCAGGGCGGGCTCAGCACCACGATGGAGCTGACGGCGGCCGGGCGGCCGTTCCTCTACGTCCCCCTCGAGCACCACTTCGAGCAGCAGGTGCACGTGCGGCACCGGCTCACCCGGCACCGCGCCGGCCGGCACCTGCCGTACGCCGAGGCGGCCCCGGAGCGGATCGCCGAGGAGCTCGTCGCCGCGCTGGCGCAGCCGGTCGACTACCTGCCCGTGCCCTCCGACGGTGCCGCGCGGGCGGCCCGGCTGGCGCTCGAGGCGCTCTGACCCGCGGCCGGGGTGATCGCCTCGATGCGCCGGCGCAGGGCCGGCCACGCATCCGCGGTGGCCTCCTGCAGGGGCGCGAGCACGCGCGCGGCCTCCGCGTGGTCGCCCCGCGCCCGGGCAGCGCCGGCGAGCAGGAGGTAGGCGTCGGCTCCCACCACCCACGCACGACCGGGCGGGCAGGCCACCTCGTCGAGCGCGGCGGTCGCGCCCCGCGTCAGCTCACCCGTCGCGGCTGCGAGGGCCGATGCGCACAGCAGGCGACCCGGCCGCGCCGTCCCGCTGAGCGCCGCCAGACCGGCTCGGGCGACGGACGCGGCGCCAGCGGTGTCGCCGCTCTCGACGAGGGTGGCGGCCAGCAGCCCCGCCGCCCAGGAGTGCCACCAGGGATGGTCGACGGCCGAGGTCACCTCGACGGACCTGCGCCCGAGCCGGCGCGCGTCCTCGAGGTCGCCCTCGAGCCGCGCCAGCCAGCCGTCGTAGGCCAGGAGGTAGCCGGCGTAGGCCGGGAAGCCACTGCGCCGGTTGAGGTCGAGTGCGTCGTGCACCGCCCGGCGCGCCGCGGCGCAGTCGTCGCGGGCGGCGGGCACGAAGGCCGACTCGAACACCACCCACTGCAGCAGCCAGGCGTCGTGACGCTCGCGCAGGAGGGGTTCGAGCTCCTGCACCACCGCCGCGAGCGCGGGCGCGTCGCCGAGGTGCCAGGCGACCGTCTTGAGGCCGTCGAGCGCCAGCACCACGCCGTCCTGGGACCCGGAGGCGCGGGCGCGCGCCAGTGCCCGCGCGGCGCGCTCGCTGGCGTCCGTCAGGCGCAGTCGACTGGCCTCGAGCACCGTGAGGCGGCTCGCGAAGTCGGCCTCTGCCCTCCGGTCCCCGAGCTCGGCGGCGAGGCGTACGCCGTCCTCGAGCGGGCCGAGCAGCTCGTCGGCCGACAGCTGCGCGCCGACGGCGGCGTCCCCGCCGCGGGCCCGCAGCGCGGCGAGCTCCAGGCGACGTTCGCCGATGCTCCGGGCCCACGCCAGCGCAGCGTCGATGTCCTGGATCGCCGCCGCCCAGCTCGTCCCGGCCTCGTGCACCCGACCACGCACCAGCAGCGCTCGCGCTCGGGTCTCCCCCGCCAGGTCGGGGACGGCGAGGCAGCGCTGGACGAGGGTGCGCGCGTCCTCCACCGCGGCCCTGCGCAGCGCCTCCTCACCGGCGAGCAGCCAGCCCTGCGCGGCCCGGGCGTCGTCGCCGACAGCGTGTGCGTGCGCCGCCATCACCTCCGGCCGGTCGCTGGTGAGGTCGGCGGCCCGGCGGTGGTAGGCGGTGGCCACGGCCTCCGGCAGGGCGGCGTACACACACTCCTGGAAGAGGTCGTTGGCGAACTCGTAGACCGCTCCGCTGCGTGTGAAGAGTCCCGCCCGGGTCAGCTCCTCACCGTGGCGGGTCGCCGCGACCTCGGACACCTCGGCCAGCCCGGCCAGCAGCCGGGGATCGAGCCGACGGCGCAGCACCGCGCCCGCCTCGACGACCGACCGGCACTCCGCCCCGAGACGGTCGACGCGCGCGAGCACGCCCTGCGCCAGCGACGCCGGGACGCCCGTGTCACCGGTGCCCAGGGCGCGGAGGCACTCCACGACGCTCAGGGTGTGGCCGGCGGTGCGGGCCATCACCTGGGCCCCGTGCGTCCCGAGACCGGCCGCCGCGGCAAGGGTGCTCACCGCCTCGGG
>CAZDAO010000300.1:3880-5038 GCA_964503015.1 uncultured Nocardioides sp.
GCACCCGCGACGACGTGAGCCGGCCGGCGAGGTAGCCGAGCAGGTCGACCGTCGCCGCCCCGGCGTCGTGCAGGTCGTCGATCACGAGGACGAGGGGACGTGCTGCGGAGAGGCGGCGGAGCGCGATCGTCACGGCGTCGTAGGTGGCCCGGCGCTGGAGGTCGCGATCGGCCGGGAGGACGGGCGCACCCGGCAGCACCGCTGCGAGGTCGGGCACGAGGGAGACCCAGGCGGCCTCGTGGTCGCGGACCGTCGCGGCCAGCTGGTCGCGCTGGAGCCCGGCGAGGGTCGGTCGCAGGGCGTCGACGAACGGCTGCAGGAACAGCGAGCGCTCGGCGGGATGGCACCGTCCTCGCAGGACCTGACCGCCCGTGGTGGCGACGAGCTCGGCGACCGCGTCGACGAGCCGGGTCTTGCCGATGCCGCCCTCGCCGACCACGAGCAGCAGCTGTGCCCCGCCCCCGGAGACCACGGCCTGCCACGTCGCGTCGAACACGGCGAGCTCCGCCGCGCGGCCCACCAGCAGGACCTGCGAGGGGTCGCGGCGCGGGCGCGGCAGGACCGGGACGCTGTCGGCGTCGGGCATCGCCTCGCGGAGCAGCGCGAGCTGCAGGTCGGCCGTGACCCGGTCCGGGTCGGTGCCGAGGTCCTCGCGCAGCGTCCGGGCGAGCTGGTCGTACGCCGCCAGGGCGGCGGCCACCCGGCCGTCGGCGGCCAGCGCGCGCATCAGGTCGCGCACCGCGCGCTCGTCGTAGGCGTCCGCTGAGGCGGCCTCGGTCGCCGTCCGGACCGCCGTCGCGGGGTCGAGCACCAGGAGGGCGGCGACGCGGTGGTGGCGGGCGGCCCGGCGCAGCGCCTCGACGGTGTCGCGGACCTCCAGCACCCAGGCGTCGTCCGCCTCGTCGAGCAGCGCGGTCCCCCCGCCGAGCACGTCGAGCGCGGCGGCCGCGGCCGCCTCCGCCAGCGCGTGCTCGCCGGCCGCCAGTCGGCTCGCCGCCTCCGCGACCAGCTGCTCGGCCTCGACCACGTCCAGTGACCACGCACCGGTCAGGGCGTAGGCGCCGGGCCGGCCGGCCACGAGGTCGGTGCCCAGCGTCCGGCGAACCCGGCTCACGAGCGTCGCCACGTTGGCCGCCGGGTCCGCCGGCGGCGCCGCGC
>CAZDAO010000301.1:0-2192 GCA_964503015.1 uncultured Nocardioides sp.
GTGTACTGCCAGGTCGGCTCCGACCAGCCGGACTCCTTGGCCATGGTGGCGACGATGGCGCGGAACTGGCCGACGTCCTCGACCTTGATCGGGTTGAGGATCACCGCCAGCTTGCGTTCGGAGGCGTAGACCTCCGGCAGGGGCTCGGCCTTGGCCGCCGTCGACCGGGGCCGCGGGTCGATGAAGGTCAGCGCGAGCAGGAAGACGCCGATGCCGAGCAGCGAGCCCGCGATGACGTCGGTGGGGTAGTGGCGCCCGAGCAGGACCCGGTCCAGGCACACGACGAGCCACCAGCCGATCGCGAGCGCCGTGCCGAGACGGCGCAGGCTGGCGCGTCGTACGAAGAGGACGAGCAGCATCACGAGCAGGCAGGCGAACGCCGCCGTCGACGACGCGTGACCGGACGGGAAGCTGTACGAGTTGAGCAGGCCCAGGTCGCCCTGCCACTCGGGCCGGTCGCGTCCCAGCCACACCTTGAGCCCGGAGGTCGCCAGCGAGGTCGCCAGCATCACGACAGCCGCCAGCAGCGCCGCCCATCGCTGCCGCCGGAGGAACAGCACCACGACGAGCACCACCGAGAGGATCGTCATGCCGATGGTGTCGAAGGCGATCTCGATGCCGCGCAGCACGTCGACGAGGAGGGAGGAGTTGTCGGCCCAGTCCTCGAGCCGCTTGCCCTCGACGTCGAAGGAGTCCAGCGGGGCGCGGTCGCCGGTCACCAGGTAGCCGAGCACGGCCAGGACGGCGAGCGCGACCACGGCCGGGACGAGGCTGCGGGTGCGGGAGGCGGGAGTCACCCGCGAAGTATGCCCAAACCGGATCGCAGGCCCCACGCCCGTGCGGATAGCCTTTCCCATGTGACCCCACCCCACGACGAGCCTCGCTTCGCTCCCCTCGCCGCAGGGACCCCGGCATGATCGATCCCCGCCTGCTCCGTGACGACCCCGACCGCGTGCGTGCCGCCCAGGCCAAGCGCGGGCTGTCCGACGACGTGGTGGACCGGGCGCTGGCGGCCGACTCCGCGCGCCGGCAGGCGATCGCCGACTTCGAGGCCAAGCGCGCCGAGCAGAAGGCGAGCGGCGCCCGCGTGGCCAAGGCGCAGGGCGAGGAGAAGCAGGCCCTGCTCGCCCAGGTCAAGGAGCTCGCCGCGAGCGTGAAGGAGGCCGAGGCGGCCCGCAACGCCGCCGAGGCGGAGTGGGACGAGGCCATCAAGGCGATCCCCAACCCCGCCGCCGAGGAGGCCCCCGCCGGCGGCGAGGACGACTTCGTGGTGCTCGAGCACGTCGGCACCCCGCGCGAGTTCGACTTCGAGCCGCGCGACCACATCGAGCTCGGCAAGCTGCTCGGTGCCATCGACCTCGAGCGGGGCGCGAAGGTGAGCGGCTCGCGGTTCTACTTCCTCACCGGCATCGGCGCGCAGCTCGAGCTCGCCCTCGTCAACATGGCGATGGACCAGGCCCGCAACGCCGGCTTCACGCAGGTGATCGCCCCGTCGCTGGTCAAGCCCCGCGCCATGGAGGGCACCGGCTTCCTCGGCCAGGCCGCCGACGACGTCTACCGCATCGAGGGCGAGGACCTCTACCTCGTCGGCACCAGCGAGGTCGCGATGGCGGCCTACCACTCCGACGAGATCCTCGACGGCGCCACCCTCCCGCGCCGCTACGCCGCCTTCAGCCCGTGCTTCCGCAAGGAGGCCGGCAGCCACGGCAAGGACACCAAGGGCATCATCCGGGTGCACTGGTTCGACAAGGTCGAGATGTTCGTCTACACCACGGTCGAGGAGTCGTACGCCGAGCACGAGCGGCTGCTGGCGTGGGAGAAGGAGTTCCTCGACAAGCTCGAGCTCGCCTACCGCGTCATCGACGTGGCCGCCGGCGACCTCGGCCTCAGCGCGCAGCGCAAGTTCGACTGCGAGGCCTGGATCCCGACGCAGGGCAAGTACCGCGAGCTCACCTCGACCTCCAACTGCACCGACTTCCAGTCGCGGCGCCTCGACATCCGCACCCGCGAGGACGGCCAGACCGTCCCGGTCGCCACCCTCAACGGCACCCTCACCGCGATCACCCGCGCCATCGTCGCCGTCCTGGAGACCCACCAGAACGAGGACGGCTCGGTGACCGTCCCGCAGGCGCTGCGTCCCTACCTGGGGGGCCTGGAAGTGATCAAGCCCCTTGGACAGTGAGCCGCGAGCG
>CAZDAO010000301.1:2292-5035 GCA_964503015.1 uncultured Nocardioides sp.
CCTTGGACAGTGAGCCGCGAGCGCAGCGAGCAGCTCAGTGTCCTGAGGACGACGAACTCCTGCGAGAGCTGCCATGACTGAACCCCGACCTGCGAACGACTGGACCCCCAAGGTCGTCGCGCTCGACATCGACGGCACCCTGCTGGCCTGGGTCGACGGGCAGACCGAGGACTACGAGACCATCACGCCTGCGGTCTACGACGCGGTGCACCGCGCCCTCGACGCCGGCGCCCACATCGTGCTGTCCAGCGGCCGCTCGCCGCACGGCATGACGCGGATCGCCGACCTGCTCGACGTGCCGCGCGACGGCGCCGACCGCCTCTGGATCGTCGCCTCGAACGGCGCCGTGGTCTTCCGCTACCCGCCGATGGAGGTCGTCCACGAGGAGACCTTCGACGCCGCCCCCGCGGTCGCGGCGGTGCTGGAGCACCACCCGAAGGCGCTCGTCGCGGTGGAGGAGCGCGAGGTCGGCGGCTACCGCGTCAACCGGGTCTTCCCCGAGGGCGAGATCTCCGGCGAGCAGATCATCACCGAGGTCGACGACATCGTCGGCGAGCCCGTCAGCCGCGTGATCATCCGCGACCCCGAGGCCACCGCCCAGGACTTCGTGGAGCTCGGCGCGCGGCTGGGCCTGCACGGCACCGACTACGTCGTGGGCTGGACGGCGTGGCTCGACCTGTCCCCCGTGGGCGTGTCCAAGGCCTCCGGGCTCGCCCACGTCTGTGAGGCACTGGGTCTCGACGCGAGCGACGTGCTCGCCATCGGTGACGGGCGCAACGACATCGAGATGCTGCGCTGGGCCGGTCGTGGCGTCGCCATGGGCCAGGCGGTCGACGAGGTGAAGGCGGCCGCCGACGACGTGACCGCGACGGTCCACGACGAGGGCGCCGCGGTCGAGATGTCGCGGTGGTTCTGAACCCGCCGCGCCTGGTCGCGACCGACCTCGACGGCACGCTGCTCGACTCCGGGGGCCGGGTGTCGGCGCGCACCCGCGCGGTGCTCGACGAGCTCGACGCCCGCGGCGTACCCGTCGTGTTCACCACCGGTCGGCCGATCCGCTGGATGGAGGAGCTGTGGGACGCGGTCGGCGGCCACGGGCTGGCGATCTGCAGCAACGGGGCGGTCGTGTACGACGTCGCGCGTCGCGAGGTGCGCGAGCACCGGCCCGTCACCCGGGAGGTCGGCCTGGCGCTGGCCGAGGCCGTGCGGGAGGCGGTCCCCGGCACGACGTTCGCCATCGAGCACACCGAGGGCTGGGCGAGCGAGACCGCCTTCCCGAAGCACCCCGACGACCTCACCGAGCGCACCCAGGGCGCCTGGGAGGACATCTTCCGCGACGACGTGGTGAAGGTCCTCGCGCTGCACCGTGACCTCGACCCCGAGGACTTCTGGGGCCGGGTGGCGGACGTCGTCGGCGACAGCGCCGTGACCACCTGGTCATCCTCCTTCGCCCTCGTGGAGATCAGCGCGGCCGGCGTCACGAAGGCCTCCACGCTGGAGACGCTGGCGGCGGAGATGGGGTTCGGCGCCGCCGACGTCGTGGCCTTCGGCGACATGCCCAACGACCTGCCGATGCTGGAGTGGGCCGGCACGTCGTACGCCATGGCCAACGCACACCGGTCCGTGCGCGACCTCGCCGACCTGCTGGCCCCCAGCAACGACGACGACGGGGTCGCGACCGTCCTCACCGACCTCTTCGACCTGTCTCGCTAGGCTGCCCGCCATGACCCGCACCGCCCGACTCGCCGCTGCCCTGCTGCTCGCGTGCCTGGGACTGGTGGTCACGGTCAGCGCCCCGGCCTCGGCGGAGTGCACGTGCAAGCCGGGTCAGCTCTCCCAGCAGGTGGAGAGGGCCGACGTCGTGTTCATCGGCACCGTCGACGCGGTCGCCACCGAGGGCCAGGACCACACCTACTCGATCACCGCCTCCCGCGCCTACCAGGGAGAGCCCGAGCGCTCGACCATGGTCGAGTCGGCCGGCGGCCGCAACGCCTGCGGACTGGGTGCGCTGGGTGTCGGCACGACCTACCTCTTCCTCGCCACGGGGACCGAGGCGCCCTACCAGGCCGACAGCTGCAGCGGCACCGGCGTCGCCAACCCGACCAAGGTGCAGAAGATCGAGAGGCTCCTCGGTGAGGGCACCTCGGTCGAGCCGCCCCCGCCGCCGGAGGCGGTGTTCACCCTGGTCGAGGACGCGCCGCCGCGAGGGTTCGCGCGGGTCGCCGCCCCCGGGGCCGCGGCGGCGATCGTCGGCCTGCTCGGCCTCGTGCTCGTACGCCGCCTCGGCAGGCGCTGACTAGAGGTACATCCCGCCGCTGGTGCCGGGGTTCTCCTCGGCCGCGCCGGGACGGCCCTGCTGCAGGCCCGGGGCGCCCATCTGCGGGTGCGGTGCGTGCTCACCGCCCGCCGGGAGTGCCCGGCGGATCTGCTCCAGCTGGGCGCGCGAGGCGACCTGCTGGGCGTAGATCGCGGTCTGGATGCCGTGGAAGAGTCCCTCGAGCCATCCGACCAGCTGCGCCTGCGCGATCCGCAGCTCGCCCTCGGACGGCGTGCCGTCCTCGGTGAACGGCAGGGAGAGGCGCTCGAGCTCCTCGACCAGCTCCGGCGCGAGGCCGGACTCCAGCTCCTTGATCGAGGCTGCGTGGATCTCCTTGAGGCGCTGGCGGCTGGCCTCGTCGAGCGGGGCCGCCTTCACCTCCTCGAGCAGCTGGCGGATCATGCTGCCGATCCGCATCACCTTCGC
>CAZDAO010000302.1:0-5016 GCA_964503015.1 uncultured Nocardioides sp.
GGTGGCGAGCGCTGGAGCTCCGGCCTCGACGAGGTCGGCTTCTTCGCGATCACCGCCGAGGTGAGCGGCGAGGTCCGCTTCACCGTCAGCAACGCGACCGGCAGCGCCAGCAGCCGGTGGATCGAGGTGTGAGTCCTCAGGGCGTCGGCACGTAGGGGTGCCGTAGCTCCATGTGTGGACCGACCGTGGGGTCGGAGTCGTAGACCGCCCGCGCCAGCACCGTGTCACGGGCCTCGGCCGCCGTCACTCCGTGCTCGCAGATCTCCCGGGCGATCAGCCCGGCGACGATGGGCGCCGCGAACGACGTACCGCTCCAGCGGGCCATGCCCGTGCGGAACACGCGGATGTCGCCCTTCGCGGGGGTCTCGCGGCACGTGAACCTGCCGTCGGGGAACGCGTTGACGTGGTTGCGCCCCAGCGCGTAGACGTCGGCCGACACGCCGTAGTTGGAGAACTCCGAGATCCGTCCGTTCCGGTCCAGCGACCCGACGCCGACAGCCCAGTCGAAGGCGGCAGGCCAGAACGGCGCAGCCGTCGAGTCGTTCCCGGCTGCCGCGACGAGCACGCAGTCCTTGCCCTTCAGGTGCTCCTCGTAGAACGTGTCGAACGCGGCCGAGGGGAGGTCCATGCGGGTGCGGCAGCCTGCCGACAGGTTGATGACCTGCGGGTCGTGGGTGAGCGCCTCCTCCAGCTGCACGACCATGTCGGACTCGAGGATCCCGCCGCCTCCGACGCCGCCGATGCAGAAGCCCTCGACGAACACCTGGGTGTCGGGGGCCATGCAGCGCACGACACCGGCGATGAACGTGCCGTGGCCGGCGTACCTGCGCAGGTGGGCGGGATCGTTCAGCTCGTCGTCCCCGGTCACGCCGTCCAGCCAGGGTGTGCGACCGTCCGTCGCCGAAGTCGGGTTCCACCCGGTGTCGACGACCACCACGGTGACGTCGCGCCGCTTGTCCTTGCTCTCCGGGGTGCGCGGGGGCCATGGCTCCTCGAGGCCCGTCTCCTCCGGCTCGATGGCGGGGCAGAGGTTCCCTCCGGGACCGCCGGGCGACACGTGGACCCAGTGGTCGGGCGTGGCCCGGCCCCGCCCGAGTCCGGCCTCCTCCAGGGCGTCGAGGACCTCCGGCACCGACTGGCCCTCGGTGCGCTCCGGGAGCAGGTAGCGCACGAGCGCGCCACCGAGGAGGTTCACGTCGTCACGCCGGGGCTCCCCCTTGAAGAGCCGCTCGCCGACCTGGCGGGCGATCTCCTCGAACTCTTCCACGTCGGCGCGGCGCACGAGCACGCGGTCGGGGTGGTAGAGGTAGGTGAAGTCAGCGGGTGCCTCGGTGTTCCAGGCCACCTGCCCCCTGTTGGCCCGGCGGAACGCACGGAGCTGGTCAGTGGTGCGTCGCCGCTTGTCGTCGCCGATCATCCAGTCGCCCATGGTCCGACGCTAGTGCCGCCAAGACGGCCCTGACGAGTGTTTTCGCGACATCGGTGGGCGCCGATCCGCGAGGATGGACCGACCATGATGACCAAGGCCGACGCGGAGGAGCTGCTGCGCACCGTCTTCGCCGACCCCGAGCTCGCGCGGAGGCGGGCGCAGGACGAGCTGGTGGTCGACCCGGACCCCGCGCTCGCCTCGATCGGGCACCAGGTCGTCGGCATCGTGCTGCGCGAGCTGGGGGAGACCGAGGCGGCGCTGGTGGCGCTGCGCACGGCTCTGCGTCTGGCGCGGCGATCGCGCGAGCCGGAACGCTGGGGAGACGCGCTGGCGACCCTCGGCGGGACCCTGTGCATCTCCGGGTGGGTGCCGGAGGGGATGCGGCGCCTGGACGAGGCGGTGTCGGTGCTCACGGGGGCACCCCGCGCCCGTGCGCTCGTCCGCCGCGCCTACATCACCGGCCACCTGCTCGCCCGGTTCGAGGACAGCGCAGCGGACCTGAAGGAGGCGCGCCGGCTCTTCGCCGTCGCCGGCGACCACGTCTGGGAGAAGCGCGCCCTCAACCTCGAGGGACTCGTCGACGTGGGGCTGGGCGACCTCGAGGGCGCGGCCGCGGCCTTCGCCGCCTACGGCGAGATCGCCGCACGGCTGGGGGACGACTTCGACGGCGGCCTCGCCCAGCACAACACCGGGTGGCTGGCCTACGTGCGCGGCGACCTGCCGCTCGCGCTGAGGCTCTACGCCGACGCCAACGACCGCTTCGACGCGATCGGCCTGACGAGCACCGACCTGGTCTACGACCGTTGCCTCGCCTACCTCGCTGCCGGCCTCGCGAGCGACGCGCTCGAGGTGGTCGAGCGGGCCCTCGTCGTGCGCCCGCTGCTGCCCCGCGAGGAAGGGGACCTGCTGGTGGCCGTCGCCGAGGCCGCGCTCGCCGCGGGGGACTTCCCCCGAGCGATGACGGCTGCGGAGGAGGCGAGCCGGCTGCTGCGCAAGCAGTCGCGCCACGTGCACCGCCTGCAGGCCGACCTGCTCGCCCTGACGGCGCGCGCCGAGCTGGGACTACCCGCCGCCCTGTTGCTCCGGCAGGCAGAACGACTCATCGCCCGCACCCGCGAGGCGCACATCCCCGAGCTGCCGCAGGCCTTGTTGCTGGGCGCCCGACTCGCGGGCGCGGTCCGTTCCCGCCGCGCGGCCGCGCTGCGGATCGGTTGGCTCGACGAGGCCGCGCAGTTCCGCGCGGACGCCTCGCGCCGGACCCGGTTCCTCGGGTGGTTCGCCCTCGCCCAGCGGCGCGCCCTCGACGGGGACATCGGTGGCGTCCTGCGGGCGAGCGACCTCGGTCTGACGGCGCTGGACGAGCACCGCGCCACGTTGGGCAGCCAGGAGCTGCGCGCGGCGTCGTCGCGACACGGTGCGCAGCTGGCGGAGCTCGCCACCCGGACCGCCCTCGCCTCCGGTGACGCCCGCCAGCTGCTGCGCTGGTCCGAACGCTGGCGGGCGAGCTCGCTCACCGTCCCGTCCACGTTCGAGGACCACGACCCGGCCATCACCGCCGACCTGGCTGCGCTGCGCGCCCAGCAACGCCGCCTGGCCGAGGCGGTCGCGGACGGGACCCCGACCGACCGGCTGCAGGCCCGCGCCGCACGCCTGGAGCAGTCCGTGCGCCAGCGGATGTTTCACCTGCGCGGCTCCGGCGTGGCGCCGGTGTCGCTGGACCCCGGGGCCCTGCTCGACGCGCTGGCCGAGGAGGAGACGGTGCTCGTCGAGCTCACCGAGATCGACGGCCACCTCCACTCCCTCGTGGTGGGGCACGGGCGCGTACGACGCCTCGACGTCGGCGCCGCCGACGCTGCGTCCGCCGCGGTGGACTTCGCGCTCTTCGCCCTCCGCGGCGCGGCCCGCGGGCGACGTTCCCAGCTCGACCTCGCCGGCGCGCGCCTGCAGCAGGCCCTCGTGGGACCGTCGCTCGACGATGTCGGCGAGTCACGGGTCGTCGTGTCGGGCACCAGCGCCCTGCAGGGTGTCCCATGGGGTCTCCTGCCCGGGCTGGCGGACCGGCCGGTGACGAGCACCCCGTCCGCCCGGCTGTGGCTCCGCGCGCGCCAGGCCTCGGCCGAGGCCGAGCGGCGGGTCATGCTCGTCGGCCCCGGGCTGGCCAGCGGCGGCGCCGAGGTGCCCGCCGTCGCCGCCCAGGACCCGTCCGCGGTGGTGCTCGACGGGGACGCTGCGACCGTCGAGGCGTCGCTGGCCGCGCTCGACGGAGCCGGCCTGGCACACGTCGCGGCCCACGGCCACTTCCGTGAGGACAGCCCGCTCTTCTCCTCGCTCGTGATGGCCGACGGGCCGCTGCTGGTGCACGACCTCCAGCAGCTCAGGCGCCCCCCGCACCGGGTGGTGCTGTCGGCCTGCGAGTCGGGAGAGCTCGCCCCGGTGGGGGCGCAGGAGCTGCTCGGCCTCTCGGCCGCGCTGCTGTCGATGGGCACCGCAGGCATCGTCTCCAGCCTCGGCGAGGTCGACGACGCCGCCACGGTCGAGGTGATGGTCGCCCTCCACGCCGCGCTGCGGCAGGGTCACGGCCTCGGCGAGGCGATGCTCGCCGCGCGCGAGGTCGCTTCCGGCGACCAGGTCCTGGCCGCCACTGCGGCCTCGTTCACGGCACTCGGTGTCTGACGCGTCCCCTGCTGACCGGGCACTTCGTCCCCGTCAGGCCGGTCGACCGGGCACTTCGTCCCCGTCAGGCCGGTTGACCGGGCGGTTCGTTGCCCAGGCGGAAGCACGACGTGCCCGGTCGGTGCCCGGGACGGGGAGGAAGTGCCCGGTCGGTGGCGAGGGGCGTCAGGGGGTGGTGGTCTTCACCGGGTCGGTGGCGTTCTCGCAGGCGTCGAGCGTGCAGCGGACGGTGGCGGCCTTGCGCGTGCCGTTGACGTCGAGCAGCAGCGTGCCGGGCGACTCCCACTGCCAGTCGCCGAACCAGCCGGTGGTGTACGTCGCCAGCTTCGATCCCCGGACGGTGCGCAGCTTCAGCTCACCGGGGCCGAGACCGTCGGTGAGGATGTGCATGGTCAGCATCTGCGTGCCGTCGGGGGAGAGGGCGGCGACCCGTTCGCGGCAGGACGCGAAGCGCTTCACCCGCGGCCGGTCCAGCTCGACGAGCTTGAGGCAGCCACCGCGGTAGGGGTCCTTGGTGTAGAACGCCAGCAGGCCGTGCTCGAGGCTCGCCAGGCTGCCGGTCCTCTTCACGATCGTCCGGGTGTCGCCCGTCGCGTAGGCCCACTCGAAGGTGCGGCCGTCGCGACTGAGCACGGCCTTCTCGGCGTCCACGTCGAGCAGGTCGACGTACCGGCCGGGCCCCTTGCGGCCGAGCATCGCGCCATCGACCGCCGAGGCGACGTACGTCGTCACCTTCCGCCCGCGGCCGGAGAACCCCTGCCACGCGAGCGTGCTGCCGTCGGCGGAGAGGACCACCGTGGTCGGGTCGATGTTGCGGAGCACGTCGACGACGCTGCCGTCCGCCTCGACGCGTACGACGCGCCGGTTGCGCTTGACGTCCACGTTGTTCGTGCCGACCAGCCAGGCGTCGCCGG
>CAZDAO010000303.1:0-5016 GCA_964503015.1 uncultured Nocardioides sp.
CCGTGGCCAGCCGGGACAGCCAGTCCGTCAGCGACGACGACGCCGCCTCACCGGTGCCGCCGCGGGTGTCAGCGATCCGGGCGGTGACCACCCGGGCGGTGCCCTGCTCGTCAGCCCAGTCGACCGTCACCGGCGCCGAGGCGACCGGGGCGAACCCCGCCTGCGACGGGTGCTGCAGGGCCGCGCCGGGGGTCCAGTCGACCCGCCCGGACATGCCGCCCGGGTCGCCGGACAGCGACACCCCGTACTCCCACGACACCGCGTCCACCGCGGCCGGGGACCCGTCCAGGGTCGCCGTCAGCGTCGCGGCGCGCACAGGTGCGGTCACTGCGCCTCCCTCCCGACACGTGGGCCTCCGGACCAGGTCGCCGGCGCGCCGAGACGGTGCCGGCCGCGCATGTCAGCACGGGCGATCTCCCGTGAGTCGACCGCCACCGACACCGGACGTGACGCCACCGCCTGCAGCAGCGCCCGGTCCTCGGCCGCCAGCGACGCAGAGGCAGACACCGACATCTGCCGGGCGGGCGATGTCCACTGCCGCGCCACGCCACCAGCCGCGTACGCCTTCACGACGTCCATGCCGAACCACGACGCCGCGGTGCGCAGGTAGTCGATGTTCTGCTGCCGGTAGTTCGGGTGGTTGCTGATGAACGCCTCACCGCGGGTCTCCGGCTCGCCCCACAGGATCATGTTCGTCCGGCCATACTGCGGGCCGGCCAGCATCGGACGGCGCTCCACGCCACCGGAGGCGCGGGCGGAGACCATCGTGCGTGCCGAGCCGCCCATGTTCAGACCGCCAGCCATGCGCGCGTAGACGCTGACCGTCGCAGACTGTCGCGCGATCCACCCGAGGATCCCCGACACCGCATTCACGGCAGGGTCGGTGTAGGCACCCACGGTGGCCGTCGCCGAGACCGAGTCGGCCCATGCCTGCCACCGGGCAGTCTCACCATTCGCGCCCGAAATGTCGGCGTAGAGCTCTGCCGTCGCCAACGTTGCGTCGGCGTTAGCCTTCCACGCGGCCAGCTGCGCCTTGGCCTTCGCCGGGTCGCTGTCCAGCGTCGACAGGCCTGTCGTGGACGCCGCGAGCGCGTTCCACTCAGCGATCGCCAGGTCCGCACCGAGCGAGTCAGCGTCCAGGTTCATGATGCCCGTCTGCTCCATCGCCCACAGCACCGTCTCAGCGGTCTTCACCCGCGCCGGGTCCACGTTGACATCGAGCGTGGACTGCAGCTGCGCCGGCTCGATCTCCGCCGACGTCCGGTGCAGTGCGCCCGTCAGCTCCTCGTACAGCTGGGCGCGGTCTACTGCGGCCTCGAGGTCGACCGTGGGGAACTGGGTCTCGCCGATCTCCTCCGCGAGCCCCTGTGCCGTCTCCAGGCCAGCCTTCCGGCCGATCTCGTTGAACTCGGAGATGTCGGTGCCGTCAGCGAGGGCGTCGACCATCTCCTGCACGCGACCGGCGCCGGCCTCGCCCTGCTCGATCAGGGCCGCGTAGAACCCCTCGTCGAGCCCGGCCTGGGCCAGCGTCCGCATGTTCTCGACCCAGGCGTCTCGGGCCGCAGCGTTCGCCGCGATGGACTCCAGCCACCCGTCGAGCGAGACCTCGGCGTCGCCGATCTTCTCGCCGAAGATGTCGAATCCGCCCGCGGCCTCACCGATCGACGTCGCCAGCGCGTCCGCGCCCTCACGCATCAGGTCTAGCCTCGTTGGCATACCCTCGGGCAGCGCGATCATCGTCCCGGCGAGCGTGTTCGTCGCCTCCGCCAGCTCGCTCGTGCTACCGGCAGCCTCGCGGGCGTTGTTGTCCAGGCCGGCGAGCGCGTCGCGGTAGGCCGGCAGGTCCTCGAGGGCCTGCTCGACGGAGGTCTTCGACCCGTCCAGCATCGCTGCCAGCAGCTCGCTCGCGGCGGCGGCGCCCTCGGAGGTGGTCGCCATCTCCGCCAGGAGCTGGTCGAGCGGCTCGATGACGCCGAGCGCCTGGTCGGCCGACGTGCGCCAACCGAAGACCTTGTCCATGTTCTCGAGTCGCTGCTGCAGGCTCGGGTTGGCCAGCCGGTCGAAGGCGTCGCCGATGTTGTTGATGCGGCCGCCGAGCATGCCGTTCGCGTCGATGTCGAGCGACGCCACCATCTCGTTGAGCCGGGCAGGGTCGGACGTCTCCTGGAGGTCCAGCAGCGCCCCACGGACCTCCTCGACCCCGGGGGCGGCCTTCCAGGTCGCCTGATCGATCATCTGCAGCGCACCGCCGAGGGCGACAAGGCCAGTGACGAGCATCCCGCCCTTGGCGGTGACCGTGGCCACCCTCCCCAGGCCAGAGCTGACCCGCGGGGAGATGCCGGCGATGTCCTTGAACGCCTGGTAGGACTCGATGATGCGTGGCGTCATCAGGAAGAACGCGCCGCTGGTCAGGCCCACGACCCCCGCAGTGCCGGTCAGGCCCGCGACTATGCCCTGGAGCCCGGGGGGCAGGTCGGCGAGGAACCCGGCCAGGTCCGCGACACCGTCGGCAGCGGACCCGATCGCGGGCAGAAACACCTCGCCGAGGGAGGTGCCGGCATCGACGATGGCGTTGCGAGCCATCGACATGCGCGACTCAACCGTGGCGTACCGCTGCGCGGCCTCCTCGGTCAGGGCGATGTTCGCGGCGTAGGCGTCGTTGCCGGTGTCCATGGCCCCGGTGAACAGGTCAGCCGCCGCGGCGGAGCGCCGCAGCGCGTCACCGATGCGGATGTCGGTCATCCCGAGCTCTTCGAGGATCGGCTGCACCGACTGCCCGGAGGCGTCGATGCGTCCCATGCCGGAGATGAACGCCGAGATCGCCGAGCCCGGGTCCTCACCCCACGCCTGGGAGAACTGCTCGGCGGACATGCCCGCGACCCGGGCGAAGGTCTCCAGGGAGCCGGACTGGGTGTCGACCGCGCTTCCCATCTCGATGAGCACGCGGGAGAACGCTGTGCCACCGGCCTCCGCCTCGATGCCCACGGACGACAGCGCCGTGGCCAGGCCGAGGACCTCGCCCTCGCTGAGTCCCGCCTGGCGGCCGGCGCCGGCCAGCCGCAGACCCATCTCCACGATCTCGCGCTCGGTCGTGGCGAAGTTGTTGCCCAGCTCCACGACCGCGCTGCCGATGTTGGAGAACTCCAGCTGCGAGGTGCCCATGATGTTGGCGAACCGGGCCAGCGCCGTGGCTGCCTCGTCCGCCGACAGGTTCGTCGCCTCGCCCAGGTCGATCATCGTCCGGGTGAAACCCTCGATGTTGGGCGCCTGGATACCCAGCTGGCCAGCCGCCTCAGCGACCGCGGCGATCTCGGAGTGGCTCGCAGGCAGCTCGCGCGCCATCTCCCGCAGGGCCGCGTCCAGCCCGACCGACGCCGCCTCGGCCTCGCCGACGGTCTTGGTGACGCCCGCCCAGGAGGTCTCCCAGTCGATCGCGGCCTTGGACGCGCCTCCCAGCGCGAGGGTCGCGGCGGCGCCGAACCCGGCCAGGGTGGTGCCCGCCGTGTCCCACGCCTGCCGGTTGTCCCGAGCGGACTGCACCATCCGCCCCGCAGCGGTGTCCGCACGCTTCGACGCCTGCTCGCTGGCCTCGCCGACCTTCTTCGCCGCGTCCGCGGTCTCCCGCAGTGCCCGCTTCGCCCCATCGACCTGCGCCTGGATGATGAGCTTGAGAGAGCGGTCACGGGCCATGGCTCACCTCCAGGTGACGTATCTAGGGGTTGGGCGTGGCACTCTGTGGTGCATGAGGAAAGACCACGACTTGATCGCCTGGCTCGTCATCGCCGCATTCGTCGCCGTCCTCGGTGTGATGGCGTTGGCGGCCGGCGAGGTGCCCCTGCTCGGGCTCGGCCTGCTGCTCGTCGGGGTCGGCGTCGGAGCCGCTGGGGTACTGCGCTGGCGCCGGGCTACTCCTGCCCGTGACGACGCTGGTGAGCCTCGTACTCAGCACGCGCCCTGACCGGGTCGTACTCGAGCGGGTCGCGCGCCGTCTGCCCCTCGGGCAGCAGCTCGAGGTGCACGAGCTTGTCCTCCAGCTCGCCCTCGTGGTCCTTGCGGAACTCCCGCAGCGCGTTTCCGGCGTAGCAGTCGACGACATGCGGCTGCCATCGGCCCTGCGTGTCCGGGTTGTGCGCCTGGTCGACGTACTGGCCGCACCCGCACGGACACCGCAGTGCGTCCAGCTGGTGCACTGCCATGACCAGCAGTGCGTCGGTCTCGCCGTGCTCCTGCAGGTGGCCCAGGCCAAGGTGTCGCAGGTACCTAGATGGTGCCACCCCAGCCTGCAGCGCGGACCTTACCGTCGAGGCGATCCAGGCGCCGCTTTCCTCTCGGAGCGCCTCAGCGAGAAACCCGGCGTCGCCACCTTGGCCGACTCGGCGATCCGGTTGTTGGCATACTCCATCGCCACCAGTAGCTTGTTCAGCTCGCCCTCGTTGGCCTCGTACAGCGCCCGCAGGTCGTCAGCGGACGTGCCCGAGGGGGAGACGATCTGCGCGGCCAGCTGGTGCAGCAGCACCGTCATCCGGGCTCGCTTCTGCGTCGCGCCCTCGGCTCGCTTCTCCCAGGCGCCCGGGTCCAGGTCGTACTCGGTGATGACCTTCTCCCGGAAGCCCTCGATCCACTCGCTGGAGCGCTTCTCTACGGTGTACCACCGCTTGCTGCTGTGGAAGGCCGCGGAGACCGTCTCGAACTCGGTGGCGAGCCGCTCGCACGCCTCGTCGTCGTCGGCCTCGTCAGCCTCGGCGTAGAGCTGGGCCAGGCGCTCCATGTCACCGACGAGGTCGGCGCGCTCCACGATCTCCACAGAGCGGCGGGTCGGGCGGACACCGGCGAGGAAGGCGCTGGAGTCGAGCGTGGCCGGGGTGACCTCGGGGCTGGTGTCCCTGAGGAACGTGGACAGGTCCTGCTCGGGCTCACCGTCGTGGGTCCGCTCGCCGAGCAGCTGCATGCTGGGGTCTGTGGTCATGCTGCTTTCTCTCCTGACTCTGGATCCTGACTCATGGGGGTGGAACCCCC
>CAZDAO010000304.1:0-5014 GCA_964503015.1 uncultured Nocardioides sp.
ATCCACGCCGTGCGGCCACCGGATCCGGGTCACGGCGCGGTCCTTCAGGTGCGGCAGCAGCACCGGCGAGACCTGGGCGTAGTAGTTGAGCACCTCACCCTTCGTGGTGCCGGTGCGGGGGTAGAGCACCTTGTCGAGGTTGCTGATCGTCAGCGTGCGACCGTCGACGTCGACCTGGAGTTCGCTCATCCGGGGTCCCCTCGGCGTTGTTCGGGGGAGCGCAGCGGCGGAGAAGAACGCCGTGGGGTGGTTCTCATCGGCCGATGCCGATCACGGGCACGCGGGCAGGGTCGAGGAGCCGCACGAGCGCGCGGATCGTACGGCGCGGCGCGCTCACGCAGCCGGCTGTGGCGCCGCGGCCGTTGACGTGCAGGAAGATGCCCGAGCCGCGGCGGCGTACCTGCTCGTCGTTGAAGTCGGTGACGATCGACCACTCGTACTGGCGGGGGTAGTCGGTCAGCCGTTCGGAGGAGTCCGGGTGCGTGGACGGCAGCCACCAGCGGAAGCCGCCGTCGCGCTGGTTGCGCAGCCGGTTGTAGTGGGCCGAGGCGTTGTCCTGCACCCAGAAGTCCCCGCGGCGGATGCGGTGGTGCGGCAGCCGCGCCCGGGCGTCGCGCGCGTGGGTGCCGAAGGTGGAGGTGAGGCCGTAGGTGCCCAACGGCGTGGTCCCGGTGCCCTGGACGCGCCGGTCGCCACGCACCAGGCCGCCGTGGCCGGTGCGGCCGTCACGCGTGGTGAGCTGGCGCTTCCAGCCGCGAGCGGTGAGCCGCCACAGGGACACCGTGGCGCGCACGCCGCGGGTGTGGTCGACGGTGACGACCTGCGAGGTCCCCGGCCGGAGGTCGACGCGGACGCCGCCGAGGTCGACGCGCTCGGCGTGGGCTGCCGTCGGGGCGGCGACCAGCACCGCCGCCGTGGCGAGGCCGGTGACGAGGCCGGTGGCGAGGATGATGGCGAGTGCCCTCATGACAGGTCCTCCGGGGTCAGGTCGCTGCGCACGCCCTGGAACGACGGCTGGCGCAGGCGTTCGTAGCCGAGGCCGTGGGTGTCGATGTCGACGACCACACGGGGCTCGACCCAGAACGTGCCCTCGGCGTCGACGCGGGGCACCTCGTCGGCGAAGGGGTTGACGTCGCTGGTCAGCGGCGCGAGCAGGGCGGCCAGTCGGGTGCTGGTGGCGCCCGCGATGCCGCTTCCGACCCGGCCGCGGTAGAGCAGGCCGTCGGCGGTCTGCTCGCCGACGAGCAGCGCGGCCAGCCGGTTCGTCGTACCGACCTGCGGGCGCCAGCCGCCGACGACGAAGGAGCCGCGGTGCCGGTGCGCGAGCTTGCGCCAGTCCTCGCTGCGCTGGCCGAACCGGTAGCGCGAGGTGCGCCGCTTGCTGACGACACCCTCGAGCCCCTGCTGCAGCGTGGCGTCGAACAGCATGTCGCCGTCGTCGTAGGCGGCGGGCACCTGCCACTTCGAGTCGTCGAGCGGGAGGTCCTCCAGCAGGGCGCGGCGCTCCTCCAGCGGGCGGTCGGTGAGGTCCTCCCCGTCGAGCCGGAGCAGGTCGAACACCATGAGGGTGGCCGGGACCGCCTTCACGAGCCGCGCGACCTCCCTCGAGTTGCGGACGTGCATCCGGTGCTGGAGCACGCGGAAGTCAGGGACGCCGCGTTCGTTGAGGGCGATGACCTCGCCGTCGACCATCAGGTCGCGGTCACCGAGCGGCGCGTGGCTGAGATCGGGCCAGGCCGCGGTGACGTCGTTGTCGTTGCGGCTGGTCATCCGTGCGACGCCGTCGTGGACGTCGACCAGGACCCGCACGCCGTCCCACTTGACCTCGTGCAGCCACTGCGCGCCGGCGGGCACGCGGTCGGTCTTGGTGGCGAGCATGGGGCGCACGCGGGTCAGTCTGGCATCCGCCCCGCCGCCGCTGCTCCCCCACACGAGTGGAGACGGGTGTCCGCGTCGACGGCTATCGTCGTGGCATGCGAGCGATCTGGAAGGGTGCCGTCTCCTTCGGCCTGGTCAGCGTCCCCGTGAAGCTCTATGCCGCGACCGAGAGCCACGACGTCTCCTTCCGGCAGGTGCACGCCAAGGACGGTGGTCGCATCAAGTACCAACGCGTCTGCTCCCTCGACGGCGAGGAGGTGGCCTACGCCGACATCGCCAAGGGCTACGAGACCGAGGACGGGGAGATGGTCATCCTCACCGACGACGACATGGCCGAGCTGCCGTCGACGTCGTCGCGGGAGATCGCGGTCGAGAAGTTCGTCCCCCGCGAGCAGATCGACCCCCTGCTCTTCGAGAAGTCCTACTACCTCGAGCCCGAGGGCGCCGGCGCGAAGCCCTATGCCCTGCTCCGCCAGGCGCTGAAGGACGCCGACCGGATGGCGGTGGTCACCGTCGCGCTGCGCCAGCGCACCACGATCGCGGTGCTCCGCGTCCGCGAGACCGAGGCCGGCGAGGTGATCGTCCTCCAGACCATGATGTGGCCCGACGAGGTGCGCGTCCCCGACTTCAAGGTCGAGGTCGACGACGCCAAGCCGCAGGAGGTCAAGATGGCCCACATGCTCGTCGAGACCCTCGCCGGCGACTTCGACGCCACCGAGTTCGAGGACGACTACGCCGGTGCCGTCGAGGCGCTGGTGAAGTCGAAGATCGAGGGCGGCGAGATCAAGCGCACCGAGACCTCCACCAAGACCTCCGGCGAGGTCGTCGACCTGCTGGCCGCCCTCCAGAAGTCCGTGGCCGCGGCGAAGTCCGCGCGCGGCGAGGAGGTCGACGAGGTCGATGAGGGCGCGGGGGACGACCAGCCCGCCAAGAAGACGGCGTCCAAGAAGTCCGCGGCGAAGAAGACCACCGCGAAGAAGTCCACCGCGGGAAGGACCGCAGCCAAGAAGACGGCCGCGAAGAAGACCACCGCGAAGAAGACCACCGCCAAGAAGACGGCGGCGAAGAAGTCCACCGCCAAGACGGCTGCCAAGAAGGCCAGCTGAGGGCCGTCAGTCCCCCGCGACCGACTCGCGGCTCGCCGACGAACCTCGCCGACGAACCTCGCCGCTGAGCCCAGCCGCTGAGCTTCCGGCCGCTGAGCCTTTCAGCCGGTGGGATGTGTCACGGACCCGTCCACCACCCAGCGGCGGGCGCCGACCGTGGTGACACGCCGCGTGCCGCCACAGGGCGGACGGTGCCGACCGTGGTGACACGCCCCGTGTCGCAACAGCGCGGACGGCGCCGCAGGTGCCGACACACCCTGTGCCGCAACAGGGCGGACGGCGCCGCGGGTGCCGACACACCCCGTGCCGCAACAGGACGGACCGCACCGTTGGTGCCGACACACCCCGGGTCAGGAAGCGTGGGCGACCTGTGTGCGGCCCGACAGCTCCCGCAGCCGGCGACCGACCTCGGCTGCGACCGCGACGGCCAGGTCGCGCGGCGACTCGCCGTCGACCTCGGGGACCACGTGCTGCACGACGCCGTCGGCAAGCAGGTCGGCGGCGCGGACCCGCTGGCGGGTCGCCATCTCGGCCGCGTGGTCGACGTCGCCGTGGACGATCAGGCTGGCACCCTCGGGCGGCAGCGGCGCGAGCCATGCGTGCTCGGTCGCGACGACCGACCGGGCGGGCAGGAACGCGAGCGCCCCTCCCCCGCAGCCCTGGCCGAGGATCACCGACACCGTCGGCACGCTCATCGTGGTCAAGGTGGCGATGCAGCGGGCGATCTCGCCGGCGATGGCCCGCTCCTCGGCCTCTGGAGACAGCTCGGCGCCCGGGGTGTCGATGACGCTCACCAGCGGCAGTCCGAGCTCCTCGGCGAGCCGCATCCCGCGGCGTGCCTCGCGGAGGGCACCGGGTCCCATCGCGTGGCCGGGGACCTGGCGGGACCGGTCCTGGCCGATGACCACGCAGGGCTGGTCGTCGAGCCGGGTCAGCGCGACCAGGACGCTGGAGTCGCGCTCGCCCTCGTCGGTGCCCCGCAGCTGGAGCGTGCCGACGGCGCCGTGGGCGAGCAGGTCGCGCACGCCGACCCGGTCCGTACGGCGGGTGCGCTCGATGCTGTCCCACGCCGACCCGTCACCGACCGGGCGGGCGGCCCGGACCGGCAGGCGACCCGGGCCGGGCGCGTCGACGAGGACGGCCAGGGCCTGGTCGACCATCTCCGGGAGGTGCTCGGCGGCGACCACGCCGTCGATCACGCCGGCAGCAGCGAGGTTCTCGGCGACCTGGACGCCGGGGCGGAACGGCCGCCCGTTGAGCCCCTCGTAGACCTTCGGGCCGAGGAAGCCGACGAGCGCGCCGGGCTCGGCCACCGTGACGTGACCGAGCGAGCCCCACGAGGCGTAGACGCCACCGGTCGTGGGATGGCGCAGGTGGACGAGGTACGGCAGGCCGGCGGCGCGGTGGTCCATCAGCGCGCGGGAGATCTCCGCCATCCGCACGAAGGCGGGCGTGCCCTCCTGCATCCGGGTGCCACCCGAGGCGGTGCTGGCCAGCAGGGGCAGGCCCTCCGCGGTCGCGCGGCGCACGGCGGCGGTGATCCGGTCGGCGGCCACCCGGCCGATGGAGCCGGCGAGGAAGCGGAACTCGTTGACCACCACGGCCACGGGCCGCCCGCGGACCTCGCCGCGTCCGGTGAGCACGGACTCGTCGGTGCCGGCCTTCACCGCAGCGGCCTCGAGTGCGGCGCGGTAGTCGGGATCGGCGTAGGACAGGTCCACCGGCTCGTCCCACGAGGTGTAGGTCCCCGCGTCGAGCACCAGGTCGAGCAGCTCAGGTGCGGTCCAGCGCCGCGCCGCCACCGTGGCGGGGGTCATGCCCCGCCCCCGCCGACCCAGGAGCGGATCTCGTCGGCGTGCTGGTCGAGCAGCGGCGGGGCGACGTGGTCGCGGCGGGTGACCTCGTCGCCGGAGGCGTCGAAGAAGCGCAGCGGCGGCCCGGGCAGCGTGAGGGCCCCCAGGGTCGGGTGCTCGACGTCGACGAGCAGCCCTTGGCTGGCGACCTGGTCCCAGCCGTAGACCTCGTCGAGG
>CAZDAO010000305.1:0-5006 GCA_964503015.1 uncultured Nocardioides sp.
GATGTCGACCGGGCACTGCTGCACGCAGGCGCCGCACGAGGTGCAGCTCCACAGCACGTCCTCGTCGATGACGAAGGCGCCGTCGCCCGGGTTGTAGAAGTAGTCGAGGACGTCGGTGCCCGCCCCCGCGGACTCGCCCTTCGAGCCGACGCCCACCAGTGCGCGCTCGGCGTGCGCCTCGTGGTCGGCCGAACGGGGGTTGGCCTTGGCGTACGCGTGGTCGCGCAGGCTGGTGATCAGCAGCTTGGGCGAGAGCGGCTTCTCGGTGTTCCAGGCCGGGCACTGCGACTGGCAGCGACCGCACTCGGTGCAGGTGGTGAAGTCGAGGATCCCCTTCCACGAGAAGTCCTCGACCTTGCCCACGCCGAGCACCGAGTCCTCGTCGAGGTCGTCGATGTCGTCGAGGGTGATCGCCTTGCCGTCCGAGGTCAGCGGCTTCATCGCACCCAGCGCCGTGCTGCCGTCGGCCTCGCGCTTGAAGAAGATGTTGAACCACGCGGTGAAGCGGTGCCACGCGACACCCATGGTCAGGTTGAGTGAGATCGTGATCATCCAAGCGAACGAGATCACGATCTTGAGCATCGCAACCAGGTAGATCAGGTTCTCGACGGTCTTGATCGACGTCCCGTGGAACACCTCGCCCAGCCAGGCCGTGAACGGGAAGTGGAGCGTCGAGGCATGGTCGCCGCCCGCGGCCGACAGAAGGGCGTACTCCAAGCCGCGCAGTGTCACGATGCACAGGCCCACCCCCAGGATGACCAGCTCCACAAAGTAGCCCTGCCACACCGTCGAGCCGTAGAACCGACCCTCGGGACCGCGGACCCGCCCCTTGGGGCGGCTGACGCGGTATGCCAACAAGCCGGCGATCGCTACGATCATGATCCAGGTGAGCGCCTCACTGACCCACTCGTAGAGGTAGAACTCCCCGATCAGGGGCAACACGAAGTGCGCATCGAAGAGCTGGCCGAAGGCGGTTAGAAGTGTGAAGAACAGCAGCCCGAAGCCGACGAACACGAACCAATGGGCAGCGCCCACCACGGTCCACTGCAACATCCTGGTGTGACCCACGGTCTCCTTGACCAGCGTGAGCGCGCGGCCACCGGGGTTGTCGATGCGCCTCGCCGCCTGGCCGCCCTGCACTACACGCATGATCTGACGGATCGCCCGGACGAACAGGGCAATCCCGGTGGCCGCGATCGCCAACGACACCGCCATGGCGACACTCTGGACAGGGCCCATCACGGTCTCCTGCTCTCGGGGAGGTCAGCCAACCTTCCGGGCCCTGTCGTCTCCTCGAGCACCGGCCTTCTCAAGGTTAACAATGACCCGCTCGTGGGTCCCGGTCGAGACCGTGTGGAGCTCATCGCGCACCTCCACGTCGAACTCGACGAGACGGACGAGGTCAGGTGTTGCGACGATCTGGTGCTCGCCTCGCGGAGCGCAGTCCTCCTCCAGCGCGACTCTTTCGAGCGTGCAGGACGTGCTGACGGTGATTTGCTCATGCGTGGTCTCCTCGCCGTGGAGCGTCTGTTGTCATCTGAACCAGCCGTAGAAGGGCGTGCAGGTCCGCCCGAGCACATCGGGTCATGGATCGCGAACCGTTGTGCGGGTCACTTCAGTCGTGAGTGCGGCCGGATACACGTGCGCCGCGCTTCGAGGAACTCCTCAACCTGGCGCGCGCCACGCCCTGGCCGCCACGAACCCGGGCCTGATCACGACTGACGCCCGCAATTGGCGGCGCGGCCCGCGTCCGCGGCGTCCAGATGATCCCGGCACCACCGGGCGGCCTTGTGCACGGTCGGCGACAGCCTTCAGAGCGAGACCCAGCCGGATTCCCCCGGCACTGGGACCTCCACGAGATCGACACGACTAGCCCATGCCCTTTCCGCCAAGTCGGTGGGGTGGGCGGGTTGGAAGCCACGCAAGATCGCGATGGTGCGCAGCAGGCTCATGACGGGGCCCAACCGAGCTCGCAGGAGGTCTTCTCGACGGCGCTGCGCAGCGCAGGGACGAAGCCGAGCAATGTCTCCTTGTCGATGCGGCTGGTGGGGGCCGACAGGCTGATCGCCCCTTCAACCTCCCCGAAGCCATTGAAGATGGGCGCGGCGATTGAGTGGATCCCGAGCTCATTCTCCTCCTCGTCCCGGGCATAACCACGCTCGCGGGACTCCGCCAGCTCGGTCTCGAGTGCGGCCAGATCGACAATCGTATGGGGGGTGCGGCGCTCTAACTGGATTCCGTTCAGCAGCTCGGACCTCTGCTGTGGCGGCAGGAACGCGAGGATTCCCTTGGCGACCCCGGTGCAATGCATGGCGGCTACCGCGCCCAGGCGCGAGTGCATGCGCACGGCATACTGAGCCTCGACCTTGTCGATGTAGACCACGTCGCCCTGTTCGAGGACGCCGAGGTGGACGGTTTCCATCGTCTTCTCGTTCAGCTCAACCATGAAGGGGCGGGCGATCGAACGCAGGTCGAGGGCCTCTAGGGCGCGAAAGCCCAGACGGAAGACCGCGGCGCCCAACCGGTACTGGTGGTTGGGCAACTCGTAGACGAAGTCGTACTTCCGCATCGAATGGAGCAACCGGAGAGCGGTCGAGTGATGCACTTCAAGGAACGTGGCGATCTCGCCGATGTGACGGGGCTCCTCACTCACAAAGTCCAAGATCGTGAGCGCTCGCTCGAGAGTCTGGCTCATTCCGCATTCATCCTATCGGGGTGGGGATCTGGTGGTCGACGAAGTCGGGTGCTGCCGCGTCGGGCGCCGGTCCGACATCAGACAATCGAGTAATTACCCCGGATGCAAAGAAGTGCCCCCGTTGGAGACGCCGCGTCGCGCCCCATCCCCGACATGTGCCAGCACGATAGCCTGCCGCGTACGCGTCACCGGCACCCGTGAGGTCGACGACCGGCCGTCGAATGTGCTCCCCCACGCGCCTCTCCGCGGTCACCACCAGGCTCGCTACGCCTCCGTCGCGCGCGAGGACAAGCCGCTGGTGCGACCTTGTCACGAGCTCGGTTAGCAATGCGCCCCTCCACACAACGACTACGTCGTGGATTGCTGGCGCCGTCACGGGGTGGGGCGGTAGATCGGTCCGCGCTTGAGGACCGGGTCAAGGATGCTGTCGCTGAGGTAGTAATCGGACTCGTCGGGGAAGGCCGAGTTGCGCTTCGGCGCGTCCCCGGGCATCCCGAGCAGCCCACGCACGCGCGGGTTCATCAGGTAGGCACCGGCGACTGCATAGGCGAAGGTGTCGAACCTCGCCGGGTTCGCCTCCTTCAACGCGTCCAGATCGGTGATCGGATCACCGGCCCGGCCCGTCACAGAGGTGACCGTCTCGACCAGGTCCGGCCGCACGGCCAGCACCCGGTCGATCCAGACGCCGTGGACGTCGGCCTCGCTGGCTGAGGGCAACCCGTGGCCGCCGCTGATCAGCTGGTCGGCCAGGAGCGCAAACCGCTCGCGGTCCACCACCGTCGGGGTATTGAGGTCACTGCTGGTGCTCATACGCCTAGCTCCTGGCTCTGCTCGGAAACGACACGCGTGGGCAGGACACCCTCGCGCCTGGCTTGGTCAACGATGTAGTCGCGGTGCGCTTGGCCAACGCACAGATCGTCGCGGTCGGGTTCACCCCGGTCGAGGTGGTGAACACGCTGCCGTCGATGACGTACCGGTTCGCCGACTTGTCGCCAGGGAAATCGCTAAAACTTGCCCAGTGGCCCTGCTCCAGAACCACGACCGACAGCCCCTCGGTGGCAAGGTGCTTGCCTGACACCTCACACGAGGTGCCACCGTCCAAAATCAGCACGTCGGCGACGTCTTCGGCCATGAACGTCCCTCCGTAGCTCGCGGCGTCTGCAACATGCGCACATATCGTGCATATGTTGTCTCTAACGTCCCACGTGGTGGTGCGGCCGTCAACACCCTCGCCCCCAAGCCGCCGCCCGACGATGACCAATTTGCCCGCTCCTTGACCACTCGCACACGTCACAATAGGTTGCGGATGCGCATAGTGCAGCGTTGATGCACATGTCCCACGTCAAGAATTCTGCATGCGGTAACCGGAAGGAGCGCACGACCGTGCTGACCAAACCGTTCCGGCTCCGACGGTTCCTGGACCTCATCTCTGACATCACCGCCGAGGGGACCGAGCCGGCGACCGAAGGTCGACGGCGTGCCGTTCGCCACGGGCGATGAAGGCCCCTCGCCGGACACGGGTGTGGCGAGGGGCTGCCGCTGCGGAACGCCGAGAAGAACCGAGACGACCCCGAGGAGAAGTACCCACCCATGCCCGCACTCGACGAGAAGCTGCACGACCTCTACACGGAGGTCCTTCATCGCAACCCGGGGGAGTCTGAGTTCCACCAGGCGGTGCACGAGGTGCTGGACAGCCTCGGGCCGGTCGTGGCCAAGCATCCGGAGTACACCGATGGCGCCGTGATCCGTCGCCTGTGCGAGCCCGAGCGCCAGATCATCTTCCGGGTGCCGTGGGTCGACGACAACGGCGCGGTGCAGATCAACCGTGGGTTCCGGGTCGAGTTC
Source organism: uncultured Nocardioides sp. (assembly GCA_964503015.1). Classification (GTDB taxonomy): domain Bacteria; phylum Actinomycetota; class Actinomycetes; order Propionibacteriales; family Nocardioidaceae; genus Nocardioides. Next base: position 4,541 of record CAZDAO010000305.1, read on the forward strand.
AACTCCGCGCTCGGCCCGTACAAGGGCGGCCTGCGGTTCCACCCGTCGGTCTACCTCGGCATCGTGAAGTTCCTCGGCTTCGAGCAGATCTTCAAGAACGCCCTGACCGGCATGCCGATCGGCGGTGGCAAGGGCGGCTCCGACTTCGACCCCAAGGGCCGCTCCGACGGCGAGATCATGCGCTTCTGCCAGGCCTTCATGACCGAGCTCTACCGGCACATCGGCGAGTACACGGACGTGCCCGCCGGTGACATCGGAGTCGGCGGCCGCGAGATCGGCTACCTCTTCGGTCAGTACAAGCGCATCACCAACCGCTACGAATCAGGCGTCCTCACCGGCAAGGGCCTGACCTGGGGTGGCTCTCAGGTCCGAACCGAGGCGACCGGCTACGGCACCGTCTTCTTCACCGCCGAGATGCTCAAGGCGCGCGGTGACTCCTTCGACGGCAAGCGCGTGGTCGTCTCCG
>CAZDAO010000306.1:0-4999 GCA_964503015.1 uncultured Nocardioides sp.
CGTACGCCGCCGCGCTCGGCCGCCCCTCCTGTCGGCACCTCGTCCTGTTCGACACACCCGGGCGGACAGGCCCGCTGGCCTGACCTTCACGCCGGGACGACGAGCTCGGCCACGGCCCGCGCCTGGGCGACGGGGTCCGCAGGCGAACCGCGGAGCAGGCTCGCGAGCGCGCCGTTGTAGACGACGAGCAGCCGGTCCACCACGCCGGCGGGGTCGGTGACGCCGGCGGCGTCCGCGAGCTCGCGCAGCCGGGAGGTCAGCACCGTCGTGTCCGCCTCGACGAGGGACCGGACCACGTCGTCGGTCCCACCCGCCGGCCGCTCGGAGGCCGTGGCGAGGAAGGAGCACCACTGGGTCGTCCCCGAGGACCGCCGGAACTCGGCGAGGGCGTCGAAGAGCGCCAGGAGCCGGGCGCGGGGTGACCCGGCGGCCTCGATCGAGGCCTCCCACTGGGCCGTCCACGCGGCGAGCCGGCGCTCGAGCACGGCTGCGAGCAGCCCGTCCTTGCTGCCGACGTGCTGGTAGAGCGTCGCGATGGCGACCCCGGCCTCGGCCGCGACCCGGTCGACGCTCGTCACGGCGATGCCGTCCTTGAAGAACAACCCCTCGGCGGTGTCGAGGATCCGCGCACGTGTCTCCGACCGTCCCATGGGTGGAAGCATAACGCTCGTTCTGATAGAACGATCGTTATGGTTGCTTCGGTCGAGGTGTCCCGCCCCGCCCGGTCGCCCGGGCTGGCGGTCGCCGTGCTCGGGACGCTCCTCATCGCCTCGACCTACGGCATGGCCCGCTTCGGGGTGGGGCTGTTCGCCCCCCGGCTCGTCACCGAGCGCCCCGGGCTGGGGGCCGTGGTCGGATGGGCGGCGGCGGCCCAGTTCGTCTCCTACTCGGTGGCGGCCGCGGTCGTGGCGCGGACCGCTGACCGCCGACCGCGGGCAGCGCTGGTGGCGGCAGGCGTGACCGCGAGCGTCGGGTGCGCCGGGGTGGCGACGACCGCGTCCGCGGGGTGGCTGGTCGTCCTGGTGTTCGTCGGCGGCACGGGCGCCGGCCTCGCCTCCCCCGCGCTGGTCCGCGTCGTCGACGCCGTGGTGGAGCCGGCGCGGGCGGCGACCGCTCAGTCGCTGGTCAACACCGGCACGGCCGTCGGCGTGGTGGTCGCCGGGGTGCTCGCCCTCGCCGTGCCGTCCGTCGCGGCCGCCTGGTGGGCGATGGCAGCGATCAATGCAGCCGCGGCTGCGGGCCTGCTGGTGCTCGTCGGACGACAGGACGTCGGCACCCGTGCCGGCCCTGGTACGACGCACGACTGGCGCGCGCTCGTCGTCCCCGCCCTGGCGGCCGCGGTGGTCGGCATCGGGTCGGCCCTCGTGTGGACCTACGGCCCGCTCGTCGCCACCCGATCCGGGCCTGTGGCCGAGGCGCGCGTCGGGCTGCTGTGGATCGCGCTCGGGATCGGCGGGCTGCTCGGACCCCTCACCGGCAGGCTCGTCGCCGTGGCCGGGCTCCGGGGCGCGTGGGTGGCGTCCGTCGCGGCGGTGGTGCTCGCGCACGTCGCCCTCGGGTCCGCGCTCGGGCTCGGGCTGGCGTGGCCGACGTACGTCGCGATGGCCGCGTTCGGCGCCGGCTACATGTGCCTGTCCGGTGCGCTGATCCTGTGGGCGCGCCGCGAGTGGCCCGACGCCGCCGGACGTGGCACCTCGCTCCTCTTCGTCGCCCTGGCCGTGGGCCAGGCGCTCGGCGCGGTCGTGCTCGACCCGCTCCAGCAGGGTCGTCCCGGCGCGGCCCTCGTGGTCGCCACCCTCGCGTGCCTCGCCGGTGCGGCGGTCGTCCGCCGCCGGTGAGCCCGGCGGGCCCCGGCGCGGGCTACCGACCGAAGCGCCACTCGAGCGTGGCGGCGTACGTCTCCCCCGGCTCGAGCACCGGCGAGGGCCACTCCGGTCGGTTCGGCGAGTCGGGGAAGAGCTGCGGCTCCAGCGCGATCCCATCGCCCTGCCGGTGCAGTCTCCCCGTCGTCGAGCGGCGGGTGCCGTCGAGGAAGTTGCCGGTGTAGACCTGCACGCCCGGCTGGTCGGTCCACAGCTCGACGCTCGTGCGCGTCGCCGGCGCGGTGAGCACCGCGGCGCGACGCAGGCCCGAGCCGCGCACGACGTAGTTGTGGTCGATGCCCTGGGCGTCGCGGACCTGGGGGTGGTCGGTGCGCACGGCCCGGCCGACGAGGGTGGGCTCCCGTAGGTCGAGGGGGGTGCCCCCGACCGGCTCGTGGCCCCCGAGCGGGATGCCGGTGGCGTCGACCGGCGTGTAGTGGTCGGCCTCCACGAGGAGCACGTGGCCGTCGACGGTGCCGGCCCCCTCCCCCTCGAGGTTGAGGTAGGCGTGGTTGGTCAGGTTGACCACCGTCGTGGCGTCGGTCGTGGCCTCCATCGCGACGCGCACCGACTCGCCGTCGACGCGGTAGCGGACGGTGGCCAACACGGTCCCCGGGAAGCCCTGGTCGCCGTCGGGGCTGACGAGGGTCAGCGCCACCTCGTCCGCGCTGTGCGAGACGACGTCCCAGACGCGTACGTCGAACCCGTCGGGACCGCCGTGGAGGCTGTTGCCGCGGTCGTGGGTCCGCACCTCGACCTCGCGCCCGGCCAGGGTGAAGCGACCGCCGGCGATGCGGTTGGCGTAGCGCCCGATCGTGCCGCCGAGGTAGTCGCTGCTCGCGAGCCGCTCCGCGACGTCGGGGTGGCCGAGCACGACGTTGCGTCGCTCGCCGTCGCCGCCCGTGACGAGCATCCGGTGCACCGTCGCGCCGAGGGTCAGCACCTCGACCACCGGCCCGGGCTCGGCCCCGATGGTGAGCAGCCGGACGTCACGTCCGTCGGGCAGCTGGCCGAACACGCGGTCTCGAATCACCCGGCCATCCTTGCGGGGACGAGCACCTGGCGCACGCCCGACCCGCCCTGCTGGACCTGCCAGGCGTCCTCGACCTCCGCGAGCGGACGTGCCCGGTGCGCCACGCCGACGCGCCCGTCGGCTGCGAGCCGCGCGACGGAGGTCAGCGCGTCGGCCCGCTGGTCCGGGGTGAGCGCGTTGTTGGTGTAGCCGAGCAGCGACAGCCCGCCGGCGCGCAGGGCGGCGGACGAGAGGGTGGCGGCGTCGGAGGCCGAGCCGCCGAGGTTGACCAGGCGGCCGCCGGGCGCCATCACCCGCACCGCAGCCTCGGCGACCCAGCCGAACACCGGGTCGAGCACCACGTCGGCACGCTCGGGCAGCACCTCGCGCATCGCCTCGGCGAGAGCGGCAGGGTCGGGATCGCCGATCTCGACCACCGCGTCGGGACCCTGGGCCGCCGCGCGCCCGGCCGACTCGCCGGGCCTGCAGACCGCGACGACGCGTCCCGCGCCCTGCGCACGCGCGGCGCCGATCGCCGCCTGGCCGACCGCGCCGCCGGCACCGAGCACCACCACCGTCTCCCCCGCCCGCAGGCCGGCCCGCCAGCCGAGCGCCTGCCACGCGGCGACGCCCGAGAGGCCGAGCGCGGCGAGGGCCACGTCGTCGACGTCGAGGTCCGGCAGGGGTACGACGTCGGCCGCGGGCACGGCGCACAGCTCGGCCAGAGCCCCGTCGACGTCGGCCATCCCGGCGGAGGTGGACACGAACACCCGCGTGCCGGGCGTCGTGCCGCCGCCCGACACCACCTCACCGATCCCTTGCACGCCCGGCACGTAGGGCAGCTCGCGCGCCCCGAAGTACGACGTGCCGCTGGCGCAGAGCAGGTCGAGCGGGACGACCGGGGCCGCCGTGATCCGCACCAGCACCTCGTCGGGGCCGGGCACCGGGTCGGCGTGGTCGGCGTACGCCGGTGCCGTTCCGTGGGCCCGCAGGACCGCGGCCTCCATCAGGTCGCGATGTCGGGATAGGGCAGCGACAGGTGCTTCATCGCCGCGCCGTAGGCGAGCTGGTACTCGAGCGGCCCGTGGTCGCGCTCGAACATGGCGATGAAGAGCGTGAGGGTGAGGAACGGGTGGGCGCCGAGCTCGAACAGCCGCACGTGGTCGTGGCTCGCGAGGGCCTCGCGCTCGTCGTCCTCGAAGGCGAGCCAGGTCGAGCGCTCGTCGTATGTGCAGTTGAGGATCCGGTTGGCCTCCTCGGCCTCCCACCACGCGACCGTGCCGCGCGGGTCCTCGCGGTAGCGCTCGACGAGCGCCGGGTCGCGGTCGACGGTGAACAGGAACTTGTTGACGAGGTACTTGCTCATCGCGCCGCTCCGTCCTGTGCTCCGACCTGTGCCCCGATCGGGGCTGCAACCTGGGGCACCCCGTTCGGGTACCAGGTGAAGTAGGCCTCCATGGTGTGGAACAGGTCGAGCGAGTCGACGTGGTCGGCCTTCGCGCCCTCTCCCGCGACGCCCATCATCAGCATGAAGTCCATGAAGCCGTGCGTCGCGTTGCCGGGCAGGTGGAGGCTGTCCAGGGTGACCTCGCGGCAGCAGCCGTCGATGTCGCCGTTCGCGATCCACTCGACCGCCCGCCGGTCGAACTCGGGGTCGGGTCCGTGCTCGCCGAACTGCCGCGGCCCGCCGAGCTCGAGCGAGAGGTGGCCGGTGCCGATGATGGCCACCCGCTGGTCGGAGGGCCACGACTCCACGAGCTCGCGAATGGCCTTGCCCAGGGCGACGAACCGACCGGGCTGCGGGAGCGGTGGGGCGAAGATGTTGGTGTAGATCGGCACGATCGGCAGGTCCGCCTGGGGCCGCAGCGTGATGATCGGGCACGTGATGCTGTGGTCGATCCTGAGCTCGTTGCTGAAGGCCAGGTCGAAGCCGAGGTCGAGGCCGCCGCGGAGCACGTGGGCGGAGAGGTCCTCCTGGCCGGCGAGGGTCATCCGCGGCAGGCCGAACTCGCGTTCCTCGTTGTACCAGTTGGCGTCGTAGAAGGGCGCCTTGCCGACGAGGAACTGCGGCATGTTGTCGAGCCACAGCTGGTGGAAGTGGTCGCTGCCCACCATCACCAGGACG
>CAZDAO010000307.1:0-4989 GCA_964503015.1 uncultured Nocardioides sp.
CTGCGCCGCTACCTCGACCGCGGTCTCCGGGTCGAGGGACTGACCACCCAGGTCCTCGCGCTCGAGGTGGTCGAGCAGTCGCCGCGCCGGCTCGTGCTCGACGTCACCGACCGGGTGGCCGGGGGAGCGGCGGTCGGTGGGCGCGCTTCTGTCGCGCTCCCGGCGGACCGGGCCTCCTCGCGACGGATCGTGCTCGTGCGGGTGGGGGAGAAGCGCTGGCGCGTGGCCGCGGTGCTCGCCGGCGGTCAGGCCAGCGCCGAGGCGAGCACCTCGCGGACGTCCTCGTCCTCGAAGTCGTAGCCCGCGCGCTCCAGCGCCGCGGGGCGGGCGTTGACCGAGCCGAGCAGCTCGGAGGAGAGGTCGCCCGCAGCGACCCTGAGCAGGGGTGCCGGGGCGGTGAACAGCGCCTTGCGGCGCACGGCCCGGGCCAGCTCGCGGGTGAACTCGGCGTTGGTCGGCGTGGTGGGGCAGCACAGGTTGAACGCGCCGCTGACGTCACGCGACTCCAGCAGGTAGCTCACCGCCCCGATCCAGTCGCGCAGCGAGATCATCGGGAAGTACTGCTCGCCGGAGCCCAGGCGCCCACCGAGACCTGCCTTGAACAACAGCCGCAGCTGCTTCAGCGGCGGCGACGTGCGGTCCATGACCGGCGCGGTGCGCAGCACGCAGACCCGGGCGCCTGCCTCCCGGGCGGGGTCGGCGGCGGCGGTCCACTCGCGCGTGACGCGGGTGAGGAAGGCGTCGCCGAGGCTGTCGGAGTCCTCGGTGACCGGGGCGGCACCATGGTCGCCGTACCAGGCGATCCCGTTGCCGACGAGGAAGGCCGGCGGCCGTTCGGCGGCGGCGATCGCGCGGGCGAGCAGCCCGGTCGTCGCCACCCGGCTCTCGCGGACCTCCTCGGCCCACCGGCGCGAGTGCGGGTTGCCGGCGATGCTGGCGCCGGCGAGGTTGACGACCGCGTGGGCGCGGCCGACGACCTCGGCGTCGACCTCACCGGCCCGTGGGTCCCAGCGCGACTCGTGCGCGGAGGCCGGCTCGCGGCGCACGAGGGCGGTGACCTCGTGGCCGTGCACCCGGAGGTGCTCGGTCAGGTGGGTGCCGAGGAAACCCGACGCTCCAGCGATCACGACGCGCATGCGACCACCCAACCACGTGGGCCAAGCCGTACGTCGTCGCAGCGGACCGCGACGACGGTCGTGCGCAGCGACTCAGCCGGCCAGGTGCCCCCAGCGTGTCGACAGCTCGACCCAGGGGCCCTGGTCGACCACGCGGCCGGAGTCGAGCACGACCACGCGGTCGGCCTGCGCCAGCGCGGCCGCCTTGCTCGTCGCGCCGATCACCGTTGCGCCGCGCGAGCGCAGCGCCTGCCACAGCTCGATCTCGGTGGCGGCGTCGAGCGCGGACGACACGTCGTCGGCGAGCAGCACGTCGGCTTCGGTGGCCAGCGCGCGGGCCAGGGCGAGGCGCTGCACCTGCCCGCCCGAGAGGCGCACGCCGCGGTGCCCGACGAGGGAGTCGGGCCCGCCGGCCTCGCTGACGTCGCGGCCCATGCGCGCCGCCTCGAGCGAGGGCAGCACCGGGCGGGTCGGGTGGTCGAGTCCGACGTTGCCGGTGAAGCTGCCCGACAGCACGCGGGGCACCTGCGCGACGTGCGCGACCCGGGCCGGACGCAGGTCGGCCTGCGGGTCGTCGACGAGCCGGTCGTTCCAGCGGATCTCGCCGGTCGTGCTGACCAGGCCGGCCAGTGCGCCGAGGAGGCTGGACTTGCCCGACCCGACCTGGCCGAGCAGCAGGACCAGCTCGCCGGCGCGGACGTCGAGGTCGACGTCCTGCACCCCCAGCGTGCCGTCGTCGTGGACCGCGGCGACCTCGCGCAGCGCGAGGGTGCGCAGCGGCTCGGGCTCGGGGCGCGACGGCGGGGCGGCCGTGCCCGCGATGAGGTCCATGCCGCCGGGCAGCTCCATCAGGTCGCCGCCGCCGGCCAGCCGGCTGGTGGCCTCCATCCACGCGCGCGTGCCGGGCGCCTCCGTGACGACCGCGCCCGCGACGCGGCCGAACCAGTCGAACCCGCTCACCGCGTTGGCGACCAGCAGCGCCGTGGCCAGCTCCCAGTGCCCGGTCAACAGGCCCGCCCACGCGGCGACCACGCCGCACTGGACCATCACGACCGGCACGCCGTCGAGCAGGGACTGCACGCGGTGCTCGCGGACGGCCGCGTCGACCCGACCGCCGTCGACCTCTCGGAGGTGACGGTGGAGGTGGGGCGTCGCGGCGGCGAGCTTGACCGTGCGGATGGACTCCAGCGTCGAGACCAGCGACTGGCCGAAGCGCGCCCGGGCCGCCGACGAGGCGGCGGCCGAGCGGCCGGCCACGCGACGACCGAGCGACGACGCGAGGGCGGAGGCGGTCATCACGGCGAGCAGCACCGCGCCGGCGAGCCAGCTGCCGGCGATGAGGGCGGTGACCGTGGCGACCAGCAAGCCGTTGACGAAGTCGACCCAGCGGTCGGTGTAGCGCGCGATCCGGTCGGCGTCCATCGCCCGCGCCACGACCTCTCCCGGCGGGGTGCGCAGGAGGCGGCGCTGGTCGGTCTGGCCGGCGAGGACCGCGGCGCGCACGCGCATCCGGACCTCGACCCACCAGTGCGGGTAGGTCCAGAAGGCCTGCGAGAGCAGCAAGGGACCGATCATCAGCGACGCGACCAGGGCCAGCGCCATCAGGCCGGGGGTCTCCCCGCGCTGGAGGGCGGTGACGACGTGGCCCCACACGAAGCCGGTGACCGCGCCATAGGCGCCGGTGAGCGAGGCGATGAGGAACAGGAACGCGCCGAAGAGGCCCCACTCGGGCTTGAGTCGGATGCAGTGCCACACCTGACGCATCAGGCTCAGGGGCGGCTCGACGTGGGGCGGCTCGGGCGGTGTGGTGCTGCGCCGTACGGTGCCGATGGCGGCGTCGGCGTGGTGGTCCTCGACGGCGACCTCGTGGGCCGCCGCCTCGAGCAGCAGGCGGAACGGGCCGTCGGTCGCCGCGAGGTGGGCACGCGTGCCCTGCTGGACGACCCGCCCGGACTCGAGGACGGCGACCTGCTCGGCGCGCTCGGTGGTGGAGAGGCGGTGCGCGACGAGGATGCCGGTGCGGCCGCGGATCAGCCGGTCGGCGGCGCGCACCACGCGTGCCTCGGTGACCGGGTCCATCCGGGCCGTGGCCTCGTCGAGCACGACCACGCTGACGTCACGCACGAGCAGGCGGGCGAAGGCGACGAGCTGCTCCTCGCCCGCGGACAGGCTCGTGCCACCGGGGCCGAGGAGGGTGTCGAGCCCCTCGGGCAGGCCGGCGACCCACTCGGTCAGGCCGAGCTCCTCGACCGCGGCCTCGACCTGGCTGCGCGGGGCGTCACCGAAGAGGGTGATGTTGTCGGCCAGGCTCCCGGCCAGGACCTCGGTGCGCTGGGTCACCACCCCGACGGCGGCTCGCAGCTGCTGGAGGTCGAGGTCGCGCACGTCGGTGCCGCCGAGGAAGACCGAGCCCCGCGGCGGCTCCACCGCCCGCGAGAGCAGCGAGGCGAGCGTGGACTTGCCTGAGCCGGTGCGCCCGACGAGCGCGCACGTGTGGCCCGCGGGAACCGTCAGGTCGACGTCACGGAGGGCGAAGGTGCCGGTGCCGTAGGAGAAGGCGAGGTGACGGAACTCGACGTCGAGGGGGCCGTGCGGCAGCGAGGCGCCGCCGACCGGCTCGGCCGGCACGGCGAGCATGCCCCGCAGGCGCAGCACGGCGCCCATGCCCTCCTGGAGGTCGGGGAGGTGGCGCGCGAGCATGTCGACCTGGCCGACGAACATCGTGGTCACCAGGAACAGGGTCACCAGCCGGGCCGTGGAGAGGTCGCCGTGCAGGACCAGGGCGATGCCGACCAGGCCGGTGGCGGCCAGCACGCCGTGGAGCAGGCCGCCGCTGCGACGGGTGACGCTGACCTCGACGGCCAGCACTCGTCGCAGACGCCGGTGGATCTCGGCAGCGAGCTCGGCGTTGCGGCGCAGCACGTGGGGCTGGCCGAGGGAGGTGCGGATGTCGTCGCGGGCCGCGATGCCCTCCTCGGTGGAGGCGGCGTGGTCGGTCCACGCGACCTCCTCCAGCACCTTGCGCTCCGCGATCTGCGGGAGCAGGTGGCGGATGAAGAGCCACACCGCGACCCCGCACAGCGGGAAGAGCAGGGCTGCAGGCCACCAGGTGAGGCCGGCGACGAGCCACAGGGGGCCGGTGGAGAGCACGGTGCGGATGGCCATCCACACGCCCCACCGCATCAGCTGGCCGACCTCCCAGGTGTCGTCGTCGATGCGGTCGAGGACCTCTCCGACGGCCTGCTCGGAGAGCTCGGACAAGGGCTGCGACATGGCGGCGTCGATGAGGTCGGCACGCAGCTGCCCCTCGGCCCGGTCGACGACGACGCCCCAGATGGTGCGGGCCGCGGTGTCGACGACGGCGCCGCCGACGACGCACAGGGCGAGCGTGGCCACCAGGGCAGACGTCGGGGCGTCTGCCAGCCGACCCGCGACGACGGTGCCGAGGGACGCCGCCACAGCGCCGACGAGGGCGAGCCCGAGGCAGAACAGCGTCAGCGGGCGACGGACGCGGTGCCAGTCGACCGGCACCCGACCGGGAGGGGGTGCAGGCGACGGATCGAGGTGTGCCGCGGAGGTGTGCGCGGCGAGGTCTGTGGCAGTCACGGTGCGTCCACGGTAGACGTCGGGTCCGACACCTCGCCTCCGGTTTTCGTGCGGTGCCAGGCACCCGCGACGTACGTCTCCCGGCCCCCAGGGAAACGTCATACGACCCCGCACCGATGGGTGCGGGGTCGTATGACGGATGCTCGCCGGTTCTGGCGGGTTTCGAGACGATCGGTGCGGCCCGCGCGCAGGCTCGCGGGGCGCCGCTCCTTCAACCTCTTCGCGCGACGCCGCCCGTCGCGTCGCTCCGGGGGGCTGCGCGCAGACC
>CAZDAO010000308.1:0-4974 GCA_964503015.1 uncultured Nocardioides sp.
CGGATGTCGTGCTCCACCCCGGACTCCTCGAGGGTCGCGCGGATCTTCTCCAGCTCGTCCTCCGCGGCGCGAGCCTTGGTCCCGTCGAACTCCTGACCACCGCGGTGGGAATTCACCACGACGAGCCTGCTGCCACGCAGCCTGGCCTCGTTGATGCCGGCGGCGAGGGCGGCTTCGCCCTCCGGCTTGGGGACGTATCCGACGACGACGGTGCCCATGGGATCTCCTCTCGCGGCCACAGCGTCCGTGCGGTGAGCCTGCTGGCACCGTAACGGAAACGGGCGGGGTTGGGCAGCCTGTGGAGAGGCGCGTCGGCGCGCCGCGGCTGGGGCACGCTGTCCGGGTGACCCTGCAGGCGCCGATCGACCGATGGACCCACCGGATGCTGCGTGCCGCGGTCCTCGAGCTGGTCGAGGGCGAGTCACGCCGCCGCTTCCCCACCGTCCTGCACGCCGGCCTTCCGGGCTGCAGCGTGCGTCATGTCGAGCACCCGCCCCTGCCGGACGCCGGGGTGCGTGCCGATGTCGCGCTCTCGATGCTCCTGCGCACGTCGTCGCCCGGGCCGCCGCTGCTGTGGCTCACCCGACCCGGCGAGCTCAGCCCGCACGACGACGACCTGCGCTGGCTGGGTCCGGCGCGGTGGGCAGCGTCGTCGCTGGGTCTTCCCGTCGGTCTGGTCGTGGTCACCCGCCGCGGTTGGTTCGACCCGGTCTCCGACGTACGCCGGGAGTGGAAGCGGCTCCGACGCCGTTCGGCCGCCTGAGGGTGTCCGCCGGCGGCGATCCGTCATCCGGGCCCGACCCCATCACCCCCGATCCGCATGACGGATCACCGCGACGCGGGCAGCCCGAGACCGCTGTCTGCCGGGGTGTGGGCGCGGTCAGTCCCACTCGTGGACGGGGGCGTTGCTGTGCATGCGCTCGCGGTACTCCAGGAGCGTCGCGCGCAGGGCGTCGTAACGGTCCTCTCCCCCACGCTCGTGGATGCGAGCGACGAACCACGCCGCGCCGCTGGTCTCCTTGAGGCAGCGCTGCTCGATGATGCCGAGGTAGCGGTCGCTCTCCTCGGCCGGCACGCCCCACGAGTCGAGGCCCGCGCGGGCCATGGGGAGGAGCCGCCTCAGGACCAGCTCGGTGGCACGCACCTGCCCGATGCCGGGCCAGTAGACCTGGGCGTCGACGCCCAGCTGCGCGGCGACGTGGAAGTTCTCCTCGGCCGCGGAGAACGACATCTGCGACCACAGGGGGCGCTCGCTCTCGGCGAGGTGGCGGACCAGGCCGAACCAGAGGGCGGCGTTGGCGATCGTGTCGGCGACGGTCGGACCGGCGGCGAGCAGCCGGTTCTCCACCCGCAGGTGCGGCATGCCGTCCGCGATGTCGTAGACCGGGCGGTTCCAGCGGTAGATCGTGCCGTTGTGCAGCTTGAGCTCGTGGAGCGAGGGAGTTCCGCCGTCCTCGAGCACCTGGAGCGGGTCCTCCTCGTCGGTGATCGGGAGCAGCGCGGGGAAGTAGCGGACGTTCTCCTCGAACAGGTCGAAGACCGAGGTGATCCACCGCTCCCCGAACCACACCCGCGGGCGGACGCCCTGCGCCTTGAGCTCCTCGCTGCGGGTGTCGGTGGCCTGCTCGAACAGCGGGATCCGGGTCTCGCGCCACAGCTCCTTGCCGAGCAGGAACGGCGAGTTGGCCGAGACCGCGACCTGAATGCCGGCGATCGCCTGGGCGGCGTTCCAGTAGGCCGCGAACTGGTCAGGCGAGGTCTGAACGTGGAACTGGGTGCTGGTGCAGGCGGCTTCGGGGACGATGGAGTCCGCCGTCGTGGTCAGTCGCTCGCGCCCGGAGATGCTGATGGTGATGTCCTCGCCCCGCGCCGCCAGGATCTGCTCGGAGAGCAGCTTGTAGCGGGGGTTGGCGCTCAGCGAGGACAGGCTCATGTGCCCCTCGGCCAGCGTCGGGAGGATGCCGATCATCACCTGGTGGGCGCCGACCCCGGACGCCTTCTCCTCGGCGTCGTTGAGCGAGCGCCGCAGGCTGGCCTCGAAGGTGGACAGGCCCCCCTCCCTGAGCTTGGCGGGCGCGACGTTGATCTCGATGTTGAACTGCCCGAGCTCGGTCTGGAAGTCGGGGTCGGCGAGGGCCTCGAGGACCTCGGCGTTCTTCAGGGCCGGGTCGCCCGCGTCGTCGATGAGGTTGAGCTCCATCTCCAGGCCCGTCATCGGGTCGTCGGTGTCGAAGCGCGCCTCGCGCAGCATCCGGGCGAACACGTCGAGGTTGCGGCGCACCTTCTCGCGGTGGCGCGTCCGGTCAGCCCTGCTGAACTCCTGCTGGTCGACCTCTTCTCCCATGTCCGCACACTAGTCACGGCGGCCACCGCCGGGAACCGCCCGCGAGGGGGAACTCACGCAGCTGGATCCGCGGCGGGACCGGCGACGGGATCGGCGCGGCCGAGGTCGGGGCGCAGGGCCTCCCACGAGTCGGGTGGGGTCGCCGTCTCGAGCAGCCGGACCACCAGCGAGGCGAGGGAGTGGGCGGGGCTTGCCTCCCGGCAGCGGTCGACGGCGCACCAGGCGAGGGCACCGTCACCGGACAGCCAGGCCGCGAACGCGAGCACCGCCGCGGGCCCGGCCACGTGGGAGACGGGCAGGCGCCGCACGGCGTCGGACCAGAGCTCCACCGCCGTCCGGGCCTGCGGACGGCTGAGCCAGGCCCACGCCTCGTCGCGTCGCTCGCCCGACGTGACGGTCACCGCGACGGCGGCGAGCTCCTCGACGGAGAACCGCGTGCCGCGCTCGACGTGGCGGCGCGCGAGCGCGAGCAGCGCTCCGGCGGGCAGCGGACTCGCCGTGGCCAGCGCCCCCTCGGTGGTCCCGACCCCTTCGGGGTCGGCCGCCACCGTGGCACGCAGTGCATCGCGACTGGGGTGCGTCACCCGTCCGTCGAACACCGCCTGCGCGGTGAACGGGTGCTCGGCCAGGACGAAGGGCACGCCGCGGTAGGCCGCGAGCGGTGCGCCCGGGAGGACGGCGTACCAGTGGGACTCGTGCACCCGCAGCACCTCGCAGACGCCGATGCCCACGGCAGTGAGCTCCTCGTGGAGCGCCCACGCGGCCTCGTCGGCCACGGTCGTGTCGTCGTCGTAGACCACCACCACGACCTCCTCCACGCCGTTGCGGAGCGCGGGTCGCACCAGGGCCTCGACCACGTCGTCCACGTCGTCCGGGTCGTGCGGCAGGTCCACGCGGGCGTGCATGCCTGGGCCGCGGCCGATGCTGGCGAGCACCACGGACCGCTCCGGCACGAAGCCGAGTGCGACCGGGACGAAGGCGGCGATGTCGCCCGGCGAGCGCGCGGTCATCGTGGTGGTGGCCGGACGGGCGGGGACACGGCTGCGGCGCGAGCCGCGGTCGGAGCTGTGGTCGGAGCTGTGGTCGGAGCTGTGGTCGGAAGGTCTCATGCACCCGACGGTTCCCCCGCCCACCGACGACCGGACACCGGCTGACCGGTGCCCTGTGGAGAGGAGCCTCCCGAGGCCGCCTGTGGACGGCTGGTGGCCCGCACCGAGCGCGAGCACAGTGCTGGGAGACTGTCCGCGTGACGCCCTCCGCGACGCTGTCGGTCCTCCGGGACCAGGTCTGATGCGCAGCACCGCATCGGTCCTGCACGTGGACCTCGACGCCTTCTTCGCCGCTGTCGAGCAGCGTGACAAGCCGTCGCTGCGCGGCAAGCCGGTGATCGTGGGCGGGACCGGCGGACGGGGCGTGGTGGCGACGGCGTCGTACGAGGCGCGCCGGTACGGCGTCGGGTCGGCGATGTCGACCCGCGAGGCGCGGGCCCGCTGCCCGCACGCGGCCTTCCTGAGCGGCCGCTTCCACGCCTACCGCGAGACCAGCGCCCGGGTCATGGCGGTGCTGCGCGACCTCTCGCCGCTCGTCGAGCCGCTCTCGCTCGACGAGGCCTTCGTCGACCTCGCCGCAGCCGACCTGCCCGACCTCGACGTGGGCACGGTCACCGGAGCCGGCGAGGAGCTGCGGCGCCGCATCCACGACGTCACCGGTGGCCTCACCGCCACCGTCGGCATCGCCTCCTCCAAGTTCCTCGCCAAGGTCGCGAGCGAGCTCGACAAGCCCGACGGCATGACCGTCGTGGCGCCGGGCACCGAGCTGGAGCTGCTCCGGCCGATGAACGTCGCGGTCATCCCCGGCGTCGGCCCGGCCACCGGCGAGCGGCTCCGCCGTGCCGGCATCCACACCATCGCCGACCTCGAGCAGGTGAGCGAGGACGAGCTGGTGCGGCTGCTCGGCAACGCCCAGGGCCACGGGCTGTGGCAGCTCGCGCGGGCGCGCGACGATCGCCCCGTGGTCGCGGAGCGGGAGACCAAGTCGATCAGCGTCGAGGGCACCTACGACTCCGACCTCACCGACCGGAGGCTGATGGAGGGACTGCTGACCCGGCAGGCCCGCGACGTCGGCGCCCGGCTCCGCAAGAGCGGCTACTCCGGGCGGACGGTGACCATCAAGGTCCGGATGTACGACTTCACCACCCTGAGCCGCTCCACGACGCTCTCCAGCCCCACCGACGACGGCGGCACGATCGGCCGGGTGGCACGCTCGCTGCTCGCCGATCTCGACACGACCGGTGGCGTGAGGCTCCTCGGCGTCGGCGTCTCGGGCCTCGCGGACTGGGTGCAGGAGGACCTCTTCGGCGAGGCGCCGGCCGAGGACGAGGTCGAGGTGGCGCTGCCCGAGCCACCCCGCCGTACGTGGCCGCCGGGGGCCGACGTGGTGCACGACGACCTCGGGCCCGGCTGGGTCTGGGGCTCGGGCGCCGGGGTGGTCACCGTGCGGTTCGAGACCGCCGGCACCCCGCCGGGTCCGGTCCGCAGCTTCAAGGTCGACGACCCAGCACTGCAGCGCTACGACCCGCCCGCGGCGGACTGAGGCCCGCCTCACGCCCCGCCCCCGTCGCGGTATCTAGG
>CAZDAO010000309.1:0-4971 GCA_964503015.1 uncultured Nocardioides sp.
TTGAATCTGGTCGCGAAACTGTCCAGAAACAGGCCAGAAACGTCCACGCGGGAGCCGTCCGAGCGCCCTCTGTCCTGGGCAGATCGCATGCTGCTGAGCGCGCTCCCGAGCGGGGGAACGCGTGGACAGCCGGGTTCATGGGGACTCTGATAGCGGTGGCCCCGTGTCCAGACGCGACACTCGGTTCCGACTGGGACACTCGGCGGTGCGACCGGGACACTCCGCGGATTCCAGCCGGGGACACTGCGGCGCTGACCCACACTCGCTCAGGTGGCCCGGCGGCCCGTCGGTGCGGTCGCCGGGACGTGACGACGGGGCTTCTCTATGGGTCCGGACGAGGATGTGGCGGACCCGGCGCGCCACCGGGCGACGTCTTACTGTGCCGGTCGCGCACTTCCAGTGCGAGGTCCTCGGCGTGGAAGACCACCTGCTCGATGAGTTCCGCGGCGTGCTGGTCGACGAGGAAGTCACGATGGCGAGCGCTTCACCAGCCGGCAGTTTCTGTCGTCGGCCGGTACACGGAGATGGCGACCTTGCCGCGAACGGCACCGCGTTCCAGTTGCCGCACCGCATCTGCCGCGTGTTCGAGCGGGTAGGTGCGGTCCAGGGCTGGGTCGATCTGCCCGGTTTCGATGAGGTGGGTGAGCCGCTGGTAGTGGTTGGCGCTTTCGCGGGCGAGGAACGGCACGAGCCGTTGCCCGATGAACGGCGAGAGGAGGGCGCCGCGGATCTGGCGGTGCATGCCGAGGATGGCGCCGGCGTTCTCGCCGCCGACGAACACGGCGGTGCCGCGCGGGGTGAGGGCGCGTCGGAGCTGACGGATGGTGGGGTTGCCGGCGATGTCGACGATGAGGTCCCAGTGGCGGGTGCCGTCGGCCCAGTCGTCGTCGGGGTAGGTGAGGACGTGTTGGGCGCCTATGGTGTGGACGTAGTCGGCCTTGCCGGGGCTGCAGACCCCGGTGACGTCGGCCCCGAGCGCTCGGGCGATCTGGACGGCGTAGCTGCCGACGCCGCCGGAGGCGCCGGTGACGAGGACCGACTGGCTGGCCTGGAGCCGACCGGTGTCGATGGCCTGCAGGGCGGTGCCCGCGGAGATGGGCACGACGGCGGCTTGGGTGAAGGTCAGGTCGACGGGTTTGTGGGCGAGCATGTCGGGCGTGGTGAGGGCGTACTCGGCGAACGAGCCGGGGGCGACGCCGTAGACCTCGTCGCCGGGGGTGAAGCCGACCACGCCGGTGCCGACTTCGGCGACGACGCCGGCGACGTCCCTGCCGGGCACGGGGTTCTTGGGTCGGCGCAGTCCCATGGCGAGGCGTACGGCGTACGGCTTGCCGGTGAGGAGGTGTTCGGTGCCTCGGTCGAGTCCGGCGGCGCGGACGCGGACGAGGACCTGGCCGTCGGCGACGACGGGCCGCTGCACACGAGCGACGCGGAGCACGTCGGCGGTGCCGTAGCGGGATTGGGTGATGGCCCGCATGGTGCCGGGCGGCACTGCGGGGGATTCGGTTGCGGCGTTGGGGCGAGTGTCGCTGCTCATGTCGTCGTCTTTCCTTGGCTTGGCGGGTGATGGTGGTGTCGTGGTCTGTCAGATCGGGGGCAGGGGGTCGTACTGGATGTCGCGGCGGATCTCTCGGGCTCGGTCGGGGCCGGTGAGGCGGGCGACGAGGTGGAGGGCCATGTCGATGCCGGCGCTGACGCCGGCGCTGGTGATGAGGTCGCCGTCGTCGACGAAGCGGGAGCGGACGTCGGTGATGACGGTTGGGTCGAGCTCGGCGAGGTGGTTGAGGGAGGCCCAGTGGGTGGTGGCTCGCCTGCCGGTGAGGAGGCCGGCGGCGGCGTAGACGAGGCTGCCGGTGCACACCGACGCCATCAGGGGTATGTGACGGCGGGCGTCGCGGACCCAGTCCAGGTGTTCGGGGTCGTCGAGCATCGGCCGGGTGCCAGGGCCCCCGGGGTGGATGAGCACGTCCAGCGGCGGGGCGGTCTTCGTGGAGTGGTGGGCTCCCAGGATGAGGGACTTCGCGCCGACGACGGGCCCTCCGTGGTCGGACATGCTGAAGACGTCCCAGCCGTCCTCGGGGTGCTCGCGGGTCCAGTTGGACAGCACCTCCCACGGGCCGACGGCGTCGAGCTCCTCGACCCGTCGAAGACGAGCAGCCCGATCTGTTTGCGTCGCACGGTGTCTCTTTCCGCGCCTGTCTCCGCGCCTGTCTCGCGGGTGGCAGATGGCAGCGTGCTGTCCGGAGTGTTCGACGTGGGGTGCTCGTGCATGTGCGTGGCTCCTGTAGGCCGTTCGGGGGCCTGATGCCTCCGAAGCGTGACGACGAGCCTGCTGCGACGCCCGCTGGGTCGCCCCGGCAAAACCGCCGGGATTGGTCCGGTCCACGCCTGCGGCCGCGGCGACGCGGTTGTACGTTCGTGCCGTGCTGGTCGGCCGGGAGCCCGAGCGGGCACTCCTGGGAGCGCTCGTCGACCACGCACGCGACGGCACGGCCCGAACCCTGGTGGTCCGCGGCGACCCGGGCGTCGGGAAGTCCGCACTCCTCGATGCTCTCGCCGTCGACGCCCCGGACGTAACCCTTCTTCGCACGCAAGGGCTCGAGGTCGAAGCGCCACTGCCGTTCGCGGCCTTGCATCGTCTTCTGCTTCCGCTGACGCGGTTGCGCGACCAGCTTCCCCCGCCGCAGGCCCGTGCGCTCCGGGTGGCGTTCGGGGAGGAGGACGGCCCCCCGGTGGAGCCGTTCCTGGTGGGCGTCGCCACGTTGTCGTTGCTCACGTCAGCCGGCGAGGAGGCGCCGGTGTTGTGCGTGGTCGACGACGCGCACTGGCTCGACGCGGCCTCGGCCGGAGCGCTGCTGTTCTGTGCGCGACGGCTCGGCGCGGACCGGGTGGTGATGGTGTTCGCGGCCCGGGAGGGCGCCGTGGCCAGGTTCGAGGCACCTGAGGTTCGCGAGATCGAGCTGGGTGGGCTCGACGAGGACGCGAGCCGGGCCCTTCTCGCCCGCCACCTCGGTGAGTCAGCGGCCGAGGGTGTCGTCGCCCGGCTGGTGGGCGAGACCCGTGGCAACCCGCTGGCGCTCCTCGAGCTCCCCCTCGAGCTGAACGCGGCCCAGCTCACCGGAGCGTCCGCACTGCCGGCCCAGCTGCACCTCACGGACCGGGTCGAGCAGGCGTTCCTCGACCGGAGCCGCCGGCTCCCCGAACCCGTCCAGCAGCTCGTCCTCCTCGCCGCCGCCGACGACTCGGGCCGCCTCGACGTCGTCCGTGACGCCGCCCTCCGGCTCGACCTCGACGACCACGCGCTAAGCGCCGCCGTGCACTCCGGACTTCTCGTGCAGACCGACCACATGGTCACACTGCGGCACCCCCTCGTCCGCTCGGCCGTCTACCAGGCTGCAGCCGACGACGACCGAAGGCGGGCCCACCGGGCCCTGGCCGACGCGCTGAGCGGCGCCGGGGAGGCGGACCGTGCCGTGTGGCACCGTGCCTTCGCCGCGAACGACAGTCCTGACGACCTTCACGAGGACCTGGTCGACGCGCTCGCCGACGTCGGTGCGCGGTCCCAGCGCCGCGGCGGGTACGTCGCCGCGTTGACGGCGTACGAGCGCGCCGCCAGCCTGTCCACCCTCCCTGCCCGCCGGGCACGCCTGACCGTTGCCGCCGCTCGCAGCGCGTGGGCCTGCGGACAGGCGGAACGGGCCTCCGCACTCCTCACTGCCGCTCGGGAGGTCGCGGACGACCCGGTCGTGCTGTCCGACATCGCCACCCTGCGGGGCCACATCGAGGTCAACATCGGCTCCGCACCCGAAGGGCACCGGATCTTCGTCGACGCCGCGCGCGCAGTGGTTGACGTCGACCCCGCCAGGGCCTTGCACATGGGCGTCCTTGCGGCCGTCATGCGCACCTTCGGTGCCGACAGCGGCACGCCGCTGCGAACCGCGGACCTGCTCGCCGCGACGGCAGGCGACGACTCGGTCCACACACGGTGCCTGCGAGCGATGCTCACGTCGATGACCGAGGTCGCCGAAGGACGCTGGGATGCGGCTGTCGACGCACTGAACCTCGCGTTCGACCTCGGGGAGGACGTCGACGACCGAGACGTGCTCTGGAACCTCGGGAACGCCGCCCTGCAGCTCGGGAACGACCACGGCCAGCGGCGGTTCTACTCCCACGCCCTGACGCGGGCCCGCGAAAGCGGTGCGGTCACCGCCGTCATCTACTGCCTCCAACGGCTCTGCTTCGTCCACTTCGCCACCGGCGACCACCTCGCGCTGCGCGTCAGCGCCGAAGAGGCGCTCACCCTCGGGGAGAGCATCAGCCAGCCCGCCATGACCGCCCTGCCCCTCGCATGGCTGACGCTGCTGGCCGCCCACCAAGGCAGCGACGACTACGACCACCTCGCCCACCGGCTCGAGACTGTGGTCGCGGCACAGCCGCTCGGCATCACCGCCGACCCGGTCCACGACCTGACCCGCTGGGCTGCAGCCGTGCGAGCCACGGGACATGGAGACACCGCGGGCGCGCTCCACCACTTCACCCGGATACGGCTCCGCTTCATCGCCCGCATGCTCGCCACCCAGCGGCTCGAAGCAGCCGCACGCGCCGGCGACCTCACCCAGGCGGGGGCCTGGACCGCCGAGCTCGAGGAATTCGCAGACCAGACGGCCCACCCGTGGGCGCGGTCCGCCGTCGCCTTCGGTCGCGCACTCGCCGAGGACGGCGACGTCGAGGACAGCTTCCGCCTTGCCCTCACCGAAGGCGAGAACAGCGAACGTCCTCTCGACGTCGCGCGCATCGAGCTCGCCTACGGGGAGTGGTTGCGTCGCCAGCAGCGCCGCGTCGACGCCCGCCAGCATCTGCGGCACGCGCTCGACACCTTCGGTGACGTCCGCGCCAGCGGTGCACAGCAGCTCGTGGGCCGTGACGCCGGCACGGGACATCGCGGCCAGCCGCTCGGCCAGGAGCGGGGTG
>CAZDAO010000310.1:0-4966 GCA_964503015.1 uncultured Nocardioides sp.
CGCCGCGCGTGCCGACGAGGCCGGCGACCGAGGCGGTGTTGACGATCGCGCCGCGCTGGCCGTCGGCGTCGGGCTCGTTGCGGCTCATCACCGTGGCGGCCTGGCGGGTCATGTCGAAGGTGCCGATGAGGTTGATCTCCACGACCTTGCGGAAGGCGTCGAGGTCGTGGGCGGACTCCAGCATCCCGTCGCGGCCGATGGTGCGCTGCGCCCAGCCGATGCCGGCGGAGTTCACGCAGGCCCGCAGCGGGGCGATCTCGGCGGCCGCCTCGACGGCCTTCGCGATCTCGTCGGTCCTCGTCACGTCGACGGCGGCGAACACGCCGCCGATCTCGGCGGCCAGGGCCTCCCCCTTCTCGGCGTTGAGGTCGGCGACGACGACCACGGCGCCCTTGGCGGCGAGAGCGCGGGCGACCGCGGCGCCGATGCCGCTGGCGCCGCCGGTGACGATGGCAGAGGAACCGGAGATGTCCATGGCCCGGATGGTAGACGGGGTGACTGCGCGGCCCCGCGGCGGATGGTGCCGCGTGCGCACGCGACCCGTCAGAGGTCGGTGAGGCCCTCGGCGACGAGCAGGGCCGGACCGGTCATCAGGACGCGGTCGTCGTCGGTCCAGGTCACGTGGAGGGTGCCGCCGGGGACGTCGACGCGGTACGTCGTCCCGCGGGGCGCGTCGTCGGCCAGCGCGGTCGCGACGGCGACGGCGCACGCGCCCGTGCCGCAGGAGCGGGTCTCGCCCGAGCCGCGCTCGTGGACGCGCATCGCGACGTGGTGCACGCCGCGGCGTACGACGAACTCCACGTTGACGCCGTCGGGATAGACCTCCGGGTCGTGCTCGGGCGGGTCGACGAGACTCCCGGCGTCGGCGAGGTCGTCGACGAAGGCGACCGCGTGGGGGTTGCCCATCGAGACGTGCAACGCCGGCCAGGTGCGGTCTCCGACCGCGACCTTGGTCTCGCCGAGGACGTCCGGGGCCCCCATGTCGGCGGTGTACTCGTCGCCGGCCTGCTCGAGCCGCTTCACGCCGGCGCGGGTGCCGATGTCCATCGGGAACGGCTCGCCCTCGCGCTCGTGGAGGTAGCGCGCGAACACCCGGACGCCGTTGCCGCACATCTCGCTCACCGAGCCGTCGGCGTTGCGGTAGTCCATGAACCAGCCGCCGTCGCGGCGGACCGCACGCAGCACGCCGTCGCCGCCGATCCCGGCGCGCCGGTCGCACAGCGCCCGCACCCGCTCGGGGTCCAGGTCGCCGTGGACCGACCCGTCGGGGTCGGGCAGGACCACGAAGTCGTTCTCGGTGCCGTGGCCCTTGAGGAAGGGGTAGCTCACCCTTCCAGTGTGACAGGCCGGGCCCGCCTCACCGCGGGTCGACCACCCGGGCCGAGCCCTTGCCGCGTCGGCTCGGCTCGGCGACGGCGGTCAGGCGCGACTTCCGGCCGAACTCGATGGCGGTCGCCGCGCCGATCTCGGCGGCGCTGGTGAAGGCGTCGCCCGCCGGCACGAGGGTGTGGCCGAAGCCGGTCAGCGCCGGGCCGTAGGCCGCGATGAAGGCCGGCTCCGCGGTGACGCTCGCGGTGTTGCGCTGGGTCGCGCGCGGGGCCGCGATCGCCTCCTCGATGCTCATCCCGAGGTCGATGCGGTTGACCAGCATCTGCAGGACGGTGGTGATGATCGTCGAGCCGCCGGGCGAGCCCAGCGCGAGGAACGGCTTGCCGTCCTTGAGCACGATCGTCGGCGACATGGAGCTGCGGGGTCGCTTGCCGGGCTGGATCCGGTTGGGGTCGGCAGCGTCGTAGACGGTCGAGAAGTCGGTCAGCTCGTTGTTGAGCAGGAAGCCGTGGCCGGGGACCGTGATGCCGGATCCGCCGGTCTGCTCGATGGTGAGGGTGTACTCGACGACGTTGCCCCACCTGTCGGCGACCGTGAGGTTGGTGGTCGAGATGTTCTCGGTGTCGGCGTCGGCCTCACCCCTGGCAGTCGCAGGCCCGCACACACCGTCGTACGACGTCACGGTGCCGGCGGCGACCGGCTTGGTCGCGGCCTTGGCCGGGTTGAGCGAGCAGGCGCGCTCGGCGGCGTACTTGTCGTCGAGCAGCCGCTTGACCGGGACGTCGACGAAGGCGGGGTCGCCGAGGTACCTGCCGCGGTCGGCGAAGGCGAGGGCGCTCGCCTCGAGGTAGTGGTGGAGCGCCTGCTCGGGCGTCATCGCGGAGAGGTCGTAGCGCTCGAGGATGTTGAGCGCCTCGCCGACCGTGGTGCCGCCGGACGACGAGGGCGCCATGCCGTAGACGTCGTGGCCGCGGTAGGTGGTGCGGGTCGCCCGCTGGGAGCGGACCTTGTAGTCGCGCAGGTCGCGCGGGGTGAGGTAGCCCTTCGGCACCGGCAGCTCGGTGCCCTTGCTGGTGCGCGGCTTGCGGACCACGTCGGACATCAGGCGGGCGAGCTTGCCGCGGTAGAAGGCGAAGGTCCCCTTGGCGGCGATCAGGTCGTAGGTCGCCGCGAGGTCGGGGTTGCGGAAGACCGAGCCGACCTTGGGGGCGTCACCCCTGGGCAGGAACAGCTTCTTGGTGTCCGTGAAGGCGGCGAAGCGCTCCTTGTTGTCCAGGGTCTGCTGGCGGAAGGTCTCGTCGACCTTGAAGCCGCGGGTGGCGACCTTGGTCGCCGGGGCGAGCGCGTCGGCGAGCGACAGCGTGCCCCAGTTGGCCAGCGCCTTGTCCCAGGTGGCCAGCGTGCCGGGGGTGCCGACGCTCACGCCGCTGGTCACGAGCTCGGGGGTGAAGTTGTAGGGCTTGCCGGTCGCCGGGTCGATGAAGGCGTCCTGCGGCATCTTGCTGGGCGCGGTCTCGCGGCCGTCGAGGGTGCGGACCTTGCCCGACTTGGCGTTGTAGTAGACGAAGTAGCCGCCACCGCCGATGCCGGCGCTGTAGGGCTCGGTCACGCCGAGGGTCGCGGCCGCCGCCACGGCCGCGTCGACGGCGTTGCCGCCCTTCTTGAGCACCTTGAGACCGGCGGCGCTCGCCTCGGGGTCGACGGTGGTGATCGCGCCGCCCTTGCCGATCGCGGTCGGGTCCTTGGCGGTGGGCCTGAGGTCGGGCGCGCTCGCGGCGGCCGCCGGCGCGGAGCCGGGTCGGGCCTGGGCGGCCCCGGAGACGAGGGGCACGATGACGAGGCTGGCCGTCGCGAGGGTGGCGAGGGCGGGCCGGGCGAGATGGTGCATGGGGAATCCTCCCGAGACGAGTCGTGGATCCACCCTGCCTGTCGGCGTGGGCCGTGTCCACGCCCCCAGGGTGGCGTGTCGGATCAGCGGACGACGGTGTGGCGCACGCACGCGAAGTCGCGGTTGCGCGCCACCTCCTCCAGCCTGAGCTCCATCGCCCGCGGCAGCACCGGGGCGCCGCCGCCGAGGGTGCAGGGGGCGTACTGGATCCAGACCTCGTCGAGCAGGCCGGCGTCGTGGAACTGCCCGACGAGCTCGCCTCCGCCCACGACCCACAGGTCCTTGCCGCCGGCGGCCTCGGTCATCTCGGCGTGGACCTCGTGCACGCCTGCGTCGGTGAAGCGCACCTGCTCCGAGGGGGCGAAGTCCCGGTGGGTGATCACCCACGTCGGCTTCGGCCCCCACGGGTCCTCGTCGTGGTCGAGGATCCACTGCCAGGTGTTGGCGCCCATGACGCACGCCCCGACGCGCTCGCTGAAGGCCGGGTAGGCCATGGGGCCGTCGAGGTCGATGTCGCGCGAGGTGAGCCAGTCGAGGGAGTGGTCGGGGGTCGCGATGAACCCGTCGAGGGAGCAGCCGGTGTAGTAGATCGTCGCCATGGACCCACCATGGCACCGCTCACCGACAGTCGGCCTGACCGATCTCCGCGATCGCGGCCAGAGCCTTGTCGACACGCCGCGGGTCGTCGTGGGCGACCCAGACGATCCGCGGGTCCTTGCGGAACCAGGAGTCCTGGCGGCGGGCGAAGCGGCGGGTGGCCACCTTGGTCTGCTCGACGGCCTCGTCGAGGGACCGGTCCCCGGCGAGGAAGCCCATCACCTCGCGGTAGCCGATGGCCCGGTTGGCCGTGCGACCCTCCGCCAGGCCCCGGTCGAGCAGGGCCTCGACCTCGGCGACGAATCCCGCCGCGAACATCTCCTCGACCCGGCGGGCGATCCGCTCGTCGAGCGTCGGCCGGTCGATGTCCACCCCGACCTGGACGGTCAGCGGGTCGTCGTACTCCAGGCGCGGGAGGCTCGCGCTGAACGGCCGGCCGGTCAGGGCGATCACCTCGAGCGCGCGGACCACGCGGCGCCCGTTGTCGGGCAGGATCTGCGCCGCCGCCTCGGGGTCCACGCCGGCGAGGCGTGCGTGGAGCGCGGGACCACCCACCCGCGCGAGCTCGGCCTCGAGCTCGCGCCGCAGCGAGTCGTCGGTGCCGGGGAACTCGAACCGGTCGACGATCGCGCGGGTGTAGAGCGCGGACCCGCCGACCAGGACCGGGGTGGCGCCGCGACCGCGGACCTCCGCGATCGCCTCGCGTGCCCACCTCTGGAAGAGCGCGACGGTGGCCGGCTCGGTGACCTCCAGCAGGTCGAGGAGGTGGTGCGGGATGCCGCGGCGCTCGGCCCCGGGGAGCTTGGCGGTGCCGATGTCCATGCCGCGGTAGACCTGCATCGCGTCGGTGTTGACCACCTCGCCGCCGAGCCGCTCCGCGAGGTCGAGGCTCAGCCCCGTCTTGCCCGACGCGGTCGCGCCGACGAGGGCGACGATCGGCTGGAGCATGGGCTCATTGTCCATGTCTGGCTACGCTTCTGGACGCCGGAGTCACCACCCGAGGGGGTGGGCCGGGTCCCCGCGGAGGAGGAGTCATGTCGTTCCTGGACAAGGCCAAGGAGAAGCTCACCAAGGCGGTCGACGACCACGGCGGCAAGATCGCCGAGGGCATCGACAAGGCGGGTGCGTTCGCCAACGAGAAGACCGGCGGCA
>CAZDAO010000311.1:0-4926 GCA_964503015.1 uncultured Nocardioides sp.
AGCCAAGTCTGGGTGGAGCCCGCCCTCGGGACCGCTCGGTGAACTGACCAGCCAGGCGGCGAAGAAGGCCCCGGCGAAGAAGGCCCCGGCCAAGAAGACCCCCGCCAAGCAAACGGCCACCAAGCAAACCCCCGCCAAGAAGACGGCCACCAAGAAGACCGGCACATCCGACGCTCCCGCGAAGAAGGCATCCGTGACGAAGGCTCCTGCGAAGAAGGCGGCCGCGGCGACGGCGACCGCCCCCGCCCCCCGCACCGCGACGGTGGCCAAGAAGACGACGCGCAAGGCGACGCCGGCCACGCTGGTGGTGCTCGACGGCGAGGACCCCTGGAGCCGCGCGGAGCTCAACGAGGTGGTCAAGGAGCTCACCGAGCACCAGGAGCGCCTGGCCGCCTCGGTCGGGCAGGCCGAGGCCGAGCTCGCAGGCTTGATGCGTGACGCGGGCGACGGCGCGGGGCAGGACCAGGCCGACGTCGGTGCGACCAGCTTCGAGCGCGACCACGAGCTCACCGTGCTGGCCAAGGAGCGCGAGACGCTGGCGCAGATCGACCGGGCCCTCGCGCACATCGACGACGGCACCTACGGCGTCTGCGACTCCTGCGGCAACCCCATCGGCAAGAATCGGTTGATGGCGGTGCCCCATGCCACACTGTGCATGTCATGCAAGCAGCGCGAGGAGCGTCGCTGAACCCCAGCGACCCGGTCGATCACGACCCGTCCGGTCGACGCCTCGACGCGCGGCTGGTGTTCGTCGCGATGGCGGTGCTCGCCTACGGGCTCGACCTCGCCTCGAAGGAGTGGGCGTTGCGCGCGCTCGCCGATGGCGACGTCCCGCTGCTCGGAGACTGGTTCGTGCTTCACCTCACGTTCAACCCCGGCGCAGCGTTCAGCACCGGCACCGACTTCACGATCGTGTTCACCTGCTTGGCCATGGTCGCGGTCGTCGTGGTGCTCTGGCTCAGCCGCCGCCTGGGCAGCACGGGGTGGGGCATCGCGCTCGGCCTGCTGCTCGGCGGCGTGGGTGGCAACCTCACGGACCGGATCGTGCGCGAGCCCGAGCCGTTCCACGTGCACGTCGTCGACTTCCTGATGCTGCCGAACTGGCCGGTCTTCAACATCGCCGACGTCTGCATCAACGTCGCGGCGGGCCTGATCATCCTGCAGACCTTCCGCGGGGTGGCGCTCGACGGCTCACGCGACCGCGCCCCGGCCGGGGCCGACGATCCAGCGGATCCCGAGCAGTGAGCGCCGCAGCATGACGACCCACGCCGACCAGCGCACGGTGTTCGTGCCCGACGGTCTCGCCGGTGAGCGGGTCGATGCCGCGATGGCGCGGATGTTCGGGTTCTCGCGCACCAAGGCCGCCGACCTCATCACGCACGGGCACGTCCAGCTCGACGGGACGACCGTCGGCAAGAGCGACCGCGTGCACGCCGGTTCGATGCTCGACGTGACCATCCCGGCCCAGGCCGACCCGCTCGCGGTCGTCCCCGAGATCGTCGAGGGCATCCGGATCATCCACGACGACGACGCCATCGTGGTGATCGACAAGCCGGTCGGTGTGGCGGTCCATCCGAGTCCCGGCTGGTCGGGTCCGACGGTGGTCGGACACCTCGCCGGAGCCGGCTTCCGGATCTCCACCAGCGGCGCCAGCGAGCGGCAGGGCATCGTCCAGCGCCTCGACGTCGGCACCAGCGGCGTGATGGTGATCTGCAAGTCCGAGCACGCCTACTCGGTCCTCAAGAACGCCTTCCGCCACCGCGAGGTCGACAAGACCTACCACGCGCTGGTCCAGGGTCACCCCGACCCGCTGTCGGGCACGGTCGACGCGCCGATCGGCCGTCACCCCCACCATGACTACAAGTTCGCCGTGATGGCCGACGGCCGGCACAGCGTCACCCACTACGAGACCCTCGAGGCGCACCGCTTCGCCAGCCTGCTGGAGATCCACCTCGAGACCGGCCGCACGCACCAGATCCGCGTGCACATGAGCGCACTCAAGCACCCGTGCGTGGGAGACCTGACCTACGGCGCCGATCCCACCCTCGCCGCCCGGGTCGGCCTCCAGCGCCAGTGGCTGCACGCCATGCGGCTCGGGTTCGAGCACCCCGAGACCGGCGACTACGTCACCTACGAGTCCACCTATCCCGACGACCTCGCCCGCGCGCTCGAGGTCATCCGCGACGAGCACTGAGGCAGCGCTGGGACGATGCGCACCGACCTCACCCTGCGCGCCGCCACGGTCGACGACCTGCCCGTCCTGGCCGAGGTCCACCTCGCTTCCCGCGCCGGCTCGGGCGACGCGTTCCCGCCGAGCGTGCACACCGACGACGAGGCGCGGTCCTGGGTCGCCGGATGGGACCTGACGGCGTACGACGTGCACGTGGCGGTCCTCGACGGCCGGGTCGTCGGCTACACCCGGTCCACGCCCACCTGGCTCGACGACCTCTACGTCCTCCCGGACGCGCAGGGGAACGGCGTGGGCACGGCCCTGCTCCGGCGGGTCCTCGCCCTGCACCCGGACGGCGTCGGCCTGTGGGTCTTCGAGTCCAACCAGCCGGCGCGCGACTTCTACGCCCGGCACGGCTTCGTCGCCCTCGAGCGCACGGACGGGTCCGCCAACGAGGAGCGCGCCCCCGACATCCGGCTGGTCTGGCCCGGACGCGACCCGCTGGGCTGCTTCCGGGCAATGATCGACGAGGTCGACCTGGTCCTGGGCGACGTGCTCGCCCGACGTACGGCGCTCACCCGGGTGGTGCAGGGGATCAAGCCGTCGGGCGAGCGCGACCCCGAGCGCGAGGCGGAGATCGTGCGCAGGGTGGCCGCCGTCGTCCCGGAGCTCGGCGAGGAGCGCGTCGCGAGGATCGTCGACGTGATCATCGCCGAGTCCCTCGACGCCGCCGGCTGACGCGGGATCCGGGCATGATGACCGCGTGCTGCCACGACCGGGAGAGCTGCTGCACTTCAGCGAGGACCCCTCGATCGAGCGCTTCGTCCCGCACGTCGCCGCGACCGCGCAGCAACCGGAAGCCTACGTCTGGGCCGTCGACGCGCTCAACAGCCCGTGCTACTGGTTCCCACGGCAGTGCCCCCGCGTGTGCTCGTGGGGCGCGCGTGGGGACCTGCCCCGCGTCCACGTGATCGAGGAGGCGTGGCTCGACACCATGCGCGAGACCACCCTCTACGCCTACCGGTTCGCGGGCGCCGGCTTCGAGCCGTTCGGTGAGCGACCGCACGCCCACGTCGCCACCCGCCGGGTCGAGCCGCTCGGTCCGCCCGTCGCAGTGAGTGACCTGGTGGGGCTGCACGAGCGCCACGGCATCGAGCTGCGCGTGCTGCCCGAGCTGGAGCCGTACTTCACCAGGGTCCGCGAGCGCGGCCTGGAGTTCTCAGGCATCCGGATGGGCAACGCGGGCATCGGCCCGACCGGGCCCTTCCCGACCCGCCGCTGATCTCGTCCGCCGGGGTTGTCAGGCTCTCGCTGAACTTGTCGGCCCGTGCACGGCCTGACAAGTTCAGTGATCCCCGGTCGGCCGGGGATCCCTGAAAGAGGACCGAGGGGCAGGATGGGGGTGTGCTGCTCCACGACGACGTGATCGAGGAGTACGTCGACTTCGCGACGTACGCCGCCGCCGACTCGCCGTGCTTCGAGGAGTGGGCGCGCGGCGTCGCCGCGGACGAGGAGGTCCTCGCGTGGCTGCGCACGCTCCCGCCCCTCAAGCGCCAGCCCAACCTGGTCTTCGCCGCCGCGCGCTGGCACGGCGCACCCGCGCCCGGACCGTACGCCGGTCTCCGGCAGGTCCTCCTCGAGCAGGAGCCGGCGGTCCGCGCGACGGTGCTGGCGCGCGCCACCCAGACCAACGAGGTCGGTCGCCTCGCCACGCTGGTGCCGGTGCTCGCCCGGGTGGAGGGGCCGCTCGCGCTGGTCGAGGTCGGTGCCAGCGCCGGCCTGTGCCTGTTCCCGGACCGCTACGACTACGCCTGGCCCCCCGCGGGCGAGCTGCGGGGGAGCGGTGGGCCCGTGCTCACCGCCCGGTCCACCGGGCCGCTGCCGGTGTCCACCACGCACCCGGAGGTCGCCTGGCGCGGTGGGGTCGACCTCCACCCCCTCGACGTGTCCGACCCGGATGCCATGGACTGGCTGCAGAACCTCGTCTGGCCGGAGCAGGACGAGCGACGCGAGCGGTTGCGCCGCGCCGTCGAGGTCGCCCGGCGGGAGCCGCCGCGGCTGCGGACGGGCGACCTGTTCGACCACGTCGAGAGCCTCGTGGACGAGGCCTCGGAATACGGCACGCCCGTGGTCTTCCACTCCGCGGTGATCGCCTATCTCGAGGTGCCCGACCGGGCGCGGTTCCACGACCTGATGGCCGGCCTGGCGGCGGCCGGCCGGTGCCGCTGGATCAGCAACGAGGGACCCCGTGTGCTGCCTCGTGTCACGGGCGACCGGGTGGTCCCGCCCGGGCGCTTCGTGACGGCGCTCGACGGCGTGCCGGTCGCGTGGAGCCACGGCCACGGTCACGCGATCGACTGGCTGTGAGCAGCCACCGTGTCCTGTCGGTGGGGCCGTGCACACTGACGTAGGCTGACTGCTCTTCCCCCTCTCCGCTGCGCAGTCAGCACCCCCCAGAAACAGACACCGTCTGCGACCCCTTCGAAAGGTGCGGAAGTCTCCTCCATGTCGGCCGCCGGCTCACACGACAACTTCGTGCACCTGCACGTGCACACCGAGTACTCCATGCTCGACGGGGCGTCGCTCCTCGACGGGCTGTTCGCCCGCACCAGCGAGCTCGGCATGCCGGCGATCGCGATGACCGACCACGGCAACCTCCACGGCGCCTACGACTTCTACAGCAAGGCCAAGAAGCACGGCATCAAGCCGATCATCGGCATCGAGGCCTACCTCACGCCCGGCACGATGCGCGGCGA
>CAZDAO010000312.1:0-4907 GCA_964503015.1 uncultured Nocardioides sp.
TCACCGAGAACCTCGACGCCATGGAGGCGGTCAAGCACATCCCCCTCGAGGACCGCGAGGCGTTCAAGTACGCCCTCGCCGCCACCCTCGTGAAGAACAACGCCCACTGGCGCTCGTTCGAGACCGTGTTCGAGGTGTACTTCTCGCTCCGCGGCAAGGAGTACCTCATCGAGTCGGACGAGGAGGGCGACGAGTCGTCCGACGCCGCCGGCGACGCCGACGCGAGCGACGTCCCCATGCAGGGCCAGGGCGGTGCCGGCGGGCGCATGACCAACGACGAGCTCGCCGAGATGCTCTACCGCGCGCTCATGCGGGGCGACGAGGCCATGATGCGGGCCATCGCCCGCCAGGCGGTCGAGCGCTTCGCCGGCATGGAGCCCGGCCGCCCGGTCGGTGGCACCTACTACCTGTACCGGACGCTGCGGAACCTCGACCTCGACAACCTGTTCGAGCGACTGATGGACCAGGCCCGCGACGACGCCCCCGAGCCGCTCACGCCGCTGGAGGAGCGCCTCGAGGCCGACGAGTACCAGCACCGGCTGGAGAAGCTCAAGCAGGAGGTCGAGGCGGAGATCCGTCGGCGCCTCGTGGCCGACCGCGGCGTCGAGGCCATGGCCAAGACGTTGCGCAAGCCGCTCCCCGAGGACGTCGACTTCATGCATGCCAGCCGGGAGGAGATGGCCAACCTGCGCAAGGCCATCTACCCGCTGACCCGCCGGCTGGCCGTGCGACTGGCCCGCAAGCGCCGCCACGGCCGCAAAGGACCGCTGGACTTCCGCAACACCGTCCGGCACTCGCTCAGCTACGGCGGCGTGCCCGCCGAGCCCAAGTTCCGGTTCCCGCGGCCGGCCAAGCCCGAGATCATGGTCATCGCCGACATCTCGGGCTCGGTGGCGGCCTTCGCCCGCTTCACCCTCCACCTGGTCTACGCCATCAGCAGCCAGTTCTCGAAGGTACGGGCGTTCGTGTTCATCGACGGCCTCGACGAGGTCACCCGGTTCTTCGAGGGGGTCGAGGACATCACCGAGGCGGTGCACCGGGTCAACACCGAGGCCGACGTCGTGTGGGTCGACGGCCACTCCGACTACGGCCACGCGTTCGAGGTGTTCTGGAAGGAGTACGGCAAGGACGTCGGCCCCAAGACGTCGGTGATGATCCTGGGCGACGCCCGGAACAACTACCACTCGTCGCAGTCGTGGGTGATCAAGGAGATCCGCCACAAGGCCCGCCACGTCTACTGGCTGAACCCCGAGCCCCGGTCCTACTGGGACACCGGCGACTCGATCGTGGGCGAGTACGGCATCCACTGCGACGGCGTCTACGAGTGCCGCAACCTCCGCCAGCTCGAGGCCTTCGTCGAGAAGCTCGCCTGAGCACCGCCGAACTGGCTCCCGATTCCGGTGCCAGGGCACCGAGATCGGGAGCCAGAACGGGGGGCGCGGTGGCGGCCCGTCACGGCTCGGCGACGAGCGCGTCGAAGCGGGCCAGCATGCCCGCGACGTCCAGGGCATCGCCCTCGGCCCAGGCCCGTGCCGTCGCCTCGGGCCCGAGGCGCCCCGCGACCGTCGAGGCGTACTCGCGGTGGAGCACGAAGAGCATCTCCTGGCGGGCCTGCCAGAGCCGTCCGCCGGCGCCGACGGCGACGAGCAGGCCCATGGCCTCGGCGTCGCGGCCCTCGAGCGCGAGGACCGCGCCGGCTGCGGTGAGCGGGATGCCCCAGGCGCTCACGATGTGGGTGTAGCGCTCGCGCACGGTCGTCGCGGTCCGGTCGAGGGCGGCACGGGCGTCGTGGCGGTCGCCACAGGCCGCCGCGGTGACGGCGAGGAGCGCGAGGGCGGTGGTGTCGCTGTGGCGGCCCGGTGCCGCCTCGAGTGTGGCGACGAGCTCCTCGGCCCGGGCCCGTGCCTCCTCGGCCTGGTCCGTCAGGAGCGCGATGGTCACCAGGCCGACCTCCGCGTAGCGCCGGAGGAACTCGTCGCATGAGCCGCCGGAGATGGTCAGCAACTGGTGCCGAGCCTGCTCCCACTCGCGGGCGGCGATGAACGCGTTGGCGCTGTAGCCGATCACGAAGTCGCGCACGTCCCCGGTGCTGTGGGCGGCGACCCACGGCAGCGCCTCGCCCGTGATGCGGACGGCCTCGGGAGTGTCCACGTACACCGGGAGCATCAGGCGGAGCATCCAGCCCAACCCGGTGACGTCCGACGCGACCCCGTCGGGATCGAGGCCCAGCGCCTCCTCGCCGCAGGCGGCGATCGCGGCGCCGTCCATGTGCTCCTGGAGCAGGAACCCCCGGGCGATCCGCCACTCCACGCGCTCGCTCGTGGACAGCGTGTCGTCGACGCTCGAGGCGTACCGATCGAGCCACGCCAGGGCCTCGGGCGAGCGGATGGTCAGGTACCACATCGGCCACGTGTGCTGGATGATCCGCACCACGACCTGGCCCCGGTCCTGCTCCGCGGACCAGTCGAGGGCGATCCGGAGGTTCTCGAGCTCGATCTCGGCCGCTCGGGCCGTGCCCGAGATCCAGCGGTCACCGCAGGCCGCGCGGATCGCGCCCGCGTGGCGAAGGACCCAGTCGGCGTGCCGGTCCCGTAGCGTCGTGGCCTCGTCTGCGGCCACGGCCCGATCCTGCGCGTAGAGGCGAACCGTCTCGAGCATCCGGTAGCGCATCCCGACCTCGGTCTCGTCGGCGTCGACGAGCGACTTCGCGACGAGCGAGCCGAGGCCGTCGATCACCGCGACGGTGTCGCCCTCGCCAGCGACCGCGACGGCCGCGTCGAGCGTCCAACCTCCCGCGAACGCCGACAGCCGTCGCAGGAGCTGCTGCTCGTCGCCGCTCAGGAGGTCGTGGCTCCAGTCCATCGTCGCCGCGAGCGTCTGTTGGCGCTGGCGGGCCCGCCTCGTGCCGCCCGTGAGGAGGCGGAAGCGATCGGCCAGCATGTCGGCGATCTGCTCCGGGGTGAGGTGGCTCGTCCGCGCGGCAGCGAGCTCGATCGCGAGCGGGAGACCGTCGAGCCCGCGGCAGATCGACACGATCGCGTCCCGGTGATCCGCCGGGACGAGGCCCGGTCGTGCGGAGGTGGCGCGGGCGACGAAGAGGGCGGCGGACTCGCAGGCGAGGGGGTCGAGGTCGCCCTCGTCAGGGAGCGAGAGCGACGGTGCCCGCCACGAGCACTCACCCTCGATGCCGAGCGGCTCGCGGCTCGTCGCCAGGATCGTGAGCCGGGGGCACGCATCGACGAGCGCCTCGACGAGCTCGGCGCAGGCGTCGAGGAGGTGCTCGCAGTTGTCCAGCACGAGCAGGAGCTCGCGCTCGCGCAGGAAGATGCACAGGTCGCGCGTGAGAGCGCTCGCGACCACGGGCATCGCGACGGCGTCCGCGACCGCACGCGGCGCCTCGCCGGGGTCGGCGACCGGGGCGAGCTCGGCGACGGCGACGCCGTCGCCGAACCCGGCGGAACGCCGTCGGGCGACCTCCAGTGCCAGCCTCGTCTTACCGCACCCGCCGACGCCGGTGAGGGTCACGCAGCGCTCCGACCCGAGCAGCCGCTCGATGGCCCCGATCTCGCGTTCACGGCCGACGAACGAGGTCCGTCCGGCGAGGGCGCTCGTCGCTCCCGGGTCGAGCGCACGATCGGTGGTGAGCCCGTCGCCGACGGCCTGGTGGATCCGCTCCGGGTGCTCGAAGCCCTTGAGCGGGTGGTCGCCGAGGTCGAGCAGCGTCACGCCGTCGGGGAGACCTGGGCCCACGGCTCCTGCGGTGGTCGCGGAGAGCAGGATGTGACCGCCCCGACCGAGGGCCATGACGCGCGCTGTCCGGTTCAGCGTCGGCCCGAACCAGTCGCCCTCGCGCGGTTCGGCGGGCCCGGTGTGCAGGCCGGCGCGGACGCGGACGTCGTCGTCGCCGAGCCCGCGCACGATCGCGACCGCGGCACCCAGCGCGTCGGCCGGGAGGTCGAAGACCGCCAGGACGCCGTCGCCGGTGTGCTTGACCAACCCGCCGCGGTGCGCCTCGACCGCACCCCGCACGATCGCATCGTGGCGCGCCAGGGCCGCGCTCATCGCGGCGGGGTCGTCCTCCCATCGGCGCGTCGACGCCTCGATGTCGGTGAACAGGAACGTCCGCACCGCCTGCTCGGAACCCACCCGCGGATCATCGCACGCGCCCGGACCACGGCGCGGTGGCCGGTCAGGCGCGTCGGGCGCGACGGCCGGTGGCGCCGCGCTGTTCGGCGCCGAGGGTCATCGCGGTGTTGACGATGGCCACGTGGGAGAAGGCCTGGGGGAAGTTGCCGAGCAGGCGGCCCGACGACGGGTCGTACTCCTCGGAGAGCAGGCCGACGTCGTTGCGCAGCGCCAGCAGGCGCTCGTAGAGGGCGCGGGCGTCGTCGCCCCGACCGAGCAGCTCCAGGCAGTCGGCCAACCAGAACGTGCAGAGCAGGAAGGCGCCCTCGCTGCCGCTGAGGCCGTCGTCGGTGTGCTCGGTGCGGTACCGCAGCACGAAGCCGTCGTGGGTGAGCTCTCGCTCCACCGCCTCCACGGTGGCCTGAACCCGGGGGTCCCCGGCGGGCAGGAAGCCGACGAGCGGGACCATGAGGAGGCTGGCGTCGAGGGTGTCCTGGTCGTACACCTGGGTGAAGGCGCCGTCGTGGCGTACGCCCCGGTCGAGGACGTCGCGCTGGATCTCGTCGCACAGTCGGCGCCACCGATCGACCGGTCCGTCGAGGCCGAAGCGCTCGACCGCGAGCGCGGCCCGGTCCGCGGCCACCCAGGCCATGACCTTGGAGTGGGTGAAGTGCTGACGGCCCCCGCGCACCTCCCAGATGCCCTCGTCGGGCTCGGTCCAGGCGCTCTCGAGGTAGTCCATGAGCACCTTCTGCAGCTCCCAGGACTCGTGACCCTCGTGG
>CAZDAO010000313.1:0-4905 GCA_964503015.1 uncultured Nocardioides sp.
GCGTAGGTCCCACCCACGCCGTCCAGGTCGCCGGGGACCTCCTCGCCGGAGGAGGAGTAGAACGGCGTCTCCCACAGGTCCGGGTCCACCTCCTCCGCGGCGACCTCGACGGTGGCGCCGGGGATCCCGAGGTGGGCCACCACGGCGTCGTGGAGACCGGCGCCGAGCTCCTCGCCCTCGCGGGCCAGCCACACCACCTCCACCCCGACCGGACGGCGTACGTCCTGGACGTCCGCGGCCAGCGGCACCTCCAGGAAGGCCGTGCCGCGGGCGTCGTCGGGCAGCTGCTCGAGGATCGAGCAGATCGCCGGCACGGCCGTCTCGTCCCCGACGAGCAACAGGTCGGCCCCGGGCGGCGGGGTGAACTCGATGCCTCCGTAGGGGTAGCCCCGACGTGGCGCGAGGACGACGAGGCGGTCGCCGGGCGCGGCCGTCGAGGCCCAGGTCGAGCCCGGTCCCACGAGGTCGCCCTCGAGGTGCAGCACCATGTCGACGACGAACGTGGTCCCCTCACCGGAGCCGCGCACGTCGCGGATCGTGTAGGTCCGCATGTGGCCGCGCTCGCTGGCCGGCTGCTCGAGCCACGTCCCGAACCACGACTCGTCGGCGCCCTCGGTCGAGGTGCGACCGCCGGTCACCGGGTCGGGGAAGATCAGCTTGATCCGCTGGTCGTAGCGCGGGCCGTCGACCCCGAAGTCGGCCAGCTCCGGGCCACCGAGCTCGACGCGGACGAAGGTCGGGCTCAGCCGCTCGACCGAGACGACCTCGAGGTCGGCGAAGAGCATGGGCAGGGTCGTGGAGGTCACGGTCATCGGTTCTCCTGGCGATGGGGCTCGGTCGGGGTGTGGTGCTGCGGGGTGACGTGGTGGGGGCGGTGGCGACCCACCGGGACGACCAGCGGCGTGTGCGAGACCGGGTCCTCGACGACCCGGTTGTCGAGGCCGAAGACGGTCCGCACGACCTCCTCGGTCACCACGTCGCGCGGCGGCCCCTCCGCGGCGACCGCGCCCTCGTGCAGGGCGAGGAGGTGGTCGGCGTAGCGCGCGGACAGGTTCAGGTCGTGCAGCACCATGACGATCGTCGTGCCGCGACGCGCGTTGAGCTCGGCGAGCAGGTCGAGCATCTCGACCTGGTGGGCGACGTCGAGGTACGTCGTCGGCTCGTCGAGCAGCAGCAGGTCGGTGCCCTGGGCGAGCGCCATCGCGATCCAGACCCGCTGGCGCTGGCCGCCGGACAGCTCGTCGACGGCTCGGTCGGCGAGGGCGTACGTGTCGGTGAGGACCATCGCCTCCTGCACGGCCTTGCGATCCTCCGCGGTCCAGCGGGTGAACACGCCTTGGTGCGGATGGCGTCCGCGGCCGACGAGGTCGGCGACCACGACGCCGTCGGGCGCGATCGGGTTCTGCGGCAGCAGGCCCAGCACCTGCGCGACCTCCTTGGTCGGGCGGCGGTGGATCTCCTGGCCGTCGAGCAGCACGGCACCGCCCTGCGGGCGGACCAGCCGGGCCAGGCCCTTGAGCAGCGTGGACTTCCCGCACGCGTTGGGGCCGACGACGACGGTCACCTTGCCGTCGGGGATGGCGACGCTGACCTCGCGGACGACGGTGCGGTCGCCGTACCCGAGGGTCACCCGGTCGGTGAGCAGCCTGGAGGTCGAGTGGGTCGAGTGGGTCATCCGGTCCTTCCCGTCGCGGCGCCGCGCGCCAGCAGCCAGAGCAGGAACGGTCCGCCGACCGCCCCCGTCACGATCCCGACGGGCAGCACCACGTCGGGGATGAGGTACGCCGCGACGTAGTCGGCGAGCAGCATGAGGGTCGCGCCGACCAGGGCGCCGCCGAGGAGGGTGTGCCGTCCGCCCATGAGGGCACGGGCGATCGGGCCGGACATGAACGCCACGAACGCCACGGGCCCGGCCGCCGCCACGGCGACGGCGGTGAGCAGCACCCCGACGAGCAGCAGCAGGTCGGTGCGGCCCCGGCCGACACCCAGCCCGGTGGCGGCGTCGTCGCCGAGCTCGAGGGCCGGGAGGGCACGGGCGAGCACGGCCAGGGTCGGCAACAGGACGGCGAGAGCGGCGGCCAGCAGGCCGATCGTGGTCCAGGGGACGTTGGTGACGCTTCCGACGAGCCAGCGGAGCGCCAGCTGGACGCCCCAGGTGTTGGAGCGAGCGAGGAGGTACTGGATGACCGAGGTCATCGCAGCCGCGACCCCGACGCCGACGAGGACCAGCCGGTAGCCGCCGGTGGTGCCGGCCACCCACCGCACCACGGCCGCGATCGCGACCGCGCCGACGACGGCGAACAGCGACACGGCGCCGTCGCGCAGGCCGAGGGTGAGCAGGGCGAAGATGCCGGCGGCGCTGGCGCCGAGGCTGACGCCGACGATGTCGGGGCTGGCGAGCGGGTTGCGCAGCACCATCTGGAACAGCGCCCCGGCCGATCCGAGCGCGACTCCGACCAGGACGGCGAGGACCGCCCGCGGGAGCTTGGACTCCATCAGGATGAACGTGGAGACCGGGATCTGCTCGCCGAAGAGGATGCGGAAGAAGTCGGGGACGGTGAAGGTGTAGTCGCCGAGCAGCACCCGCACCGCGAACGCCGCGAACAGCGCGAGGCCCAGTCCGCCGAGCGCCAGGCGGCGCCGGCGCCGCGGCCGGCGGGTGAGGGTGCGCAGGTCGGGCAGCTCCTCGGGCTGAGGCGGGACCGCGGCGACCGGCGGGAGAACGGGAGCGCTCATAGCCCCATCCGTCCGCGTCGTACGAGCAGGACGAAGAACGGCACGCCCACGACCGCGGTCATGATCCCGACCTGCACCTCCGACGGGGGCAGGACGATGCGGCCGGCCGTGTCGGCGAGCAGCACCAGCACCGCGCCGAAGCCTGCGCTCAGCGGCAGCAGGTGGCGGTGGTCCGAGCCGGTGCGGGTGCGGACGAGGTGCGGGACGATCAGGCCCACGAAGGCGATCGGTCCCGCGGCCGCGGTGGCCGTGCCGGCCAGCAGGACGATCGCCGCGCCGACCAGGACGCGGTCGCGCGTGGTGTGGCGGCCGAGCCCGGTCGCCATCTCCTCGCCGAGCGCGAGGGCGTTGAGGGTGCGGCTGAGCGCCAGCGCGAGCAGGGTGCCGACGAGGAAGACGGGAGCGAGTGAGACCACCAGGTCCCACGGCCGGCCGCCGATCGAGCCGACCTGCCACCGGCGCATGATGTCGAGGGCGGTCTGGTCGACCAGCTGGACCGCGATCGTCCAGCTGCTGGCCGCCGCGGCGAAGGCGGCGCCGGCGACGGTGAGCTTCGCAGGCGTCGCGCCGTCGCGGCCGATGGCCGCGATCGCGTGGACCACGACCGACGCGACAGCCGCACCCACCAGGCCGAGGGCGACGAACGCCCAGATGCCGCCGACCCCGAGGACCGTGATGCCCAGCACGATCGCCAGGGCGGCGCCGGAGTTGACGCCGAGGATGCCGGGGTCGGCGAGCGGGTTGCGGGTCAGGCCCTGCATGCAGGCGCCCGCCAGGCCCAGCGCCACCCCGACGAGGAGGCCGAGCACGGTGCGCACGGCCCGGACCTCGATCACGGTGCGGTCCGGTCCGGCCTCGAGGACCGCGGTCGGCGAGATGAGCCGCGACCCGAGGAACACCGAGGCGAGGACGGCCACCACCAACAGCCCGAGCAGCACGGCGTACGCCGTCGCCGGACCGGCCGCGGAGGTGCTCCGCGGCCGGTCCAGTCGCTCAAGCCCGGTGGTGGCCGTCATCGAGGGTCTCGTCGTCCGCGCCGGTCGATCAGGGGGTGGAGCCGTCGCCGTCGACCGCCGCGGCGACCTTCGGGATGAACATCTCCATGGCGACCGGGATCGACAGCGGCGAGGGAGCCGACAGGCCGATCGACTCGACCGGGTCCACCTGGGCGTACCAGCGGTTGTCGGCCACGGCCGGGATCTGCTGGACCAGCGGGTTCTCGGCGAGCTCCTTCACGTTGGCCTCCGAGGTGGCGTAGGTGAGGAAGACGTCGGCGTCGAGCTGGGCGGTGCGCTCGGAGGAGATGTTGAACAGGAACTGGCCCGGCTCGCTGCGCTCCTCGACCAGCGGCGAGTTCTTCATGCCGAGCTCGACGAGCAGGCGCGGACGGTTGTCCATCACGGTGTAGACGTAGAACGACGACGGGTCGGCGTTGGGGCCGGCGTAGGTGAACGTCTTGCCCTCGAGCTGCGGGAACTCGGCGGCCGTGTCGGCGATGACCTGCTCGGTCTCGGCCTTGACCTCCTCGGCGAGCTCGGAACGGCCGAGCGCCTCGCCCACCATCTCCAGCGACTCCTGCCACGTCGTGTTGTACGGCGCCTCGGGGTAGGCGACGACCGGGATGCCGGCCTCGGTCAGCCGGTCGTACTCCTCCTGGGTCATGCCGGACTGGGTCGCGGTCACCAGGTCGGGCTGGAGCTTGACGATCTGGTCGACCGGCACGCCGTCGGCGGTGCTGAACCGCTTCGGCTGCTCGGCGC
The DNA here is from genome assembly GCA_964503015.1 of uncultured Nocardioides sp. Taxonomy (GTDB): domain Bacteria; phylum Actinomycetota; class Actinomycetes; order Propionibacteriales; family Nocardioidaceae; genus Nocardioides. Next base: position 4,497 of record CAZDAO010000313.1, read on the forward strand.
CCTCGATCTCACCGAGCGCCTCGTCGAACCAGTCGGAGGAGGCGTTCTCGTTGCCGGCGTACTCGATCTTGTCGGCGCCGACCGGCACCACGCCCAGGGAGAGCGGGTAATCGGCCTCGGCGTAGCCCACCGCGACGACGCGGGTCGGCTCGGACTCGATCGTGGTCTCGCCGAGGGCGTGCTCGATGGTGACCGGGAACGCGTCGGCGTCCGCGCTGGTGGTCGCCGTCGGCTCGCTCTCGCTGGCGGTCGAGTCGGTGGACCCGGTGCTGCAACCGGCGAGGGCCGCGACCAGGAGGGTGGCCGCGGCCATCGTGCGTGCCGCGGTTGCGGCGGGCGTTCGCTTCATCATGTCTCCGGAACAGGGGTGAGTGAGGCTGACCTAACTTAGGACAGCCTAACCACACCT
>CAZDAO010000314.1:0-4905 GCA_964503015.1 uncultured Nocardioides sp.
TGGCTCGAGGGGATCGCCCCGGCGCACCCCGACGCGTTCGCCGAAGTCAACGTCTACCAGCCGAGCTTCCTCGAGGGCCTCGGCGCGCTTCTGCCCGACGAGCGCCTCGACGACTGGAAGGCGTGGCTCCGCTGGTCGATCGTGCACGGCTCGGCGGCGTTCCTGTCGGACGAGTTCGTCGACGAGAACTTCGCGTTCTACGGCACCCAGCTCACCGGCGTGCCCGTCAACCGCGAGCGGTGGAAGCGCGGCGTCGCGCTCGCCGAGGCCGCTCTCGGCGAGGCGATCGGACGCGTCTATGTCGAGCGGCACTTCCCCCCGGCGTCGAAGACCGCGATGGACGAGCTGGTCGCGAATCTCATCGAGGCGTACCGCCGGTCGATCACCGACCTGGAGTGGATGACGCCCGAGACGCGTGAGCGCGCGCTCGCGAAGCTCGATGCGTTCACGCCCAAGATCGGCTACCCGGTGAAGTGGAAGGACTACTCGTCGCTAGAGATCGACGCGTCCGACCTGGTCGGCAATGTTCGCCGCGCTCACGTGTGGGAGCACGACCGCCAGCTCGCGAAGGTCGGCCAGCCGATCGACCGCGACGAGTGGTACATGACGCCGCAGACGGTCAACGCGTACTACAACCCGCTGATGAACGAGATCGTCTTCCCGGCGGCGATCCTGCAGTTCCCGTTCTTCGAGTCGGACCGCGACGCCGCGGCGAACTACGGCGGCATCGGCGCGGTCATCGGCCACGAGATCGGCCACGGCTTCGACGACCAGGGCGCGCAGTACGACGGCGACGGCAACCTCCACGACTGGTGGACCGCCGACGACAAGGCGGCGTTCGAGGCCAAGTCGCAGGCCCTGGTGAAGCAGTACGACGCCTTCGAGCCGCGCAACCTGCCCGGCGAGCACGTCAACGGCAGCCTCACCGTCGGCGAGAACATCGGCGACCTCGGCGGCCTGACGATCGCCTACCAGGCCTACCTGATCAGCCGCGGCGGCGAGGCGACGGTCGAGGAGCGGCGCACGCTGTTCCTCAACTGGGCCCACGTGTGGCGCACCAAGCGCCGCAAGGAGCAGGAGCTCCAGTACCTCACCATCGACCCGCACAGCCCTGCGGAGTTCCGCGCCAACATCGTGCGCAACCTCGACGAGTTCCACGAGGTCTTCGAGACCCGGCCCGGCGACGGCCTCTGGCTCGAGCCCGAGGGACGCGTCCGGATCTGGTGACCGGCGCCGAGAAGGGCCCTTCGACTCCTCGCGCACAGCCCGTCCGCTCCCTACGATGGAGCATGGTCAGGAGAGAAGCCCACATCAGCGGCGGGATCGTGGTCGGGCACGACGGCTCGCGAGCGTCGGGTGCCGTCGTGCGTCGCGCAGCCGACCTCGCCCAGCGGCTCGGTGTCACGCTTCACGTCGTCCGGGTGTGGAACCTCGCGACCGCGCCGCGACCCGACTCGATGGTCGGCGGCTACGTCCCGCCCTTCGCGGAGTTCGAGGCGGCGGTGGTGGCTGACCTCAAGGCCGACTGCGCGGCGGCCGGTCTCTCCGACGACCTCGACCTCCAGCTCTACGCCCTGCGCGGCCAGACGACCGAGTGCCTCGTCTCGGCAGCGGCCGGCGCCGAGATGCTCGTGGTCGGCACGCGGGGGGCGGGCGGCTTCAAGGGCCTCCGGTTCGGCTCGACGGCCACCCAGGTCGTACGCCACTCGCTGGTCCCGGTGCTGGTGGTGCCCAACGTCGCGGACTGACCGAGCGTCGGCTTGCGCGTCGGGCCCGCCGGGGTTGTTGAATGGCTCGCGTGGCACTACCGGGGCACGACCAGTCGACCTACCCGCTGCGCGTGGAGTGGGGACCGACCGGCGCCGAGGCGGTCCCCGCCGACTACGCCGTCGTGGTCGACGTTCTGTCCTTCACCACGACGTTGAGCGTCGCGGTCGAGCGCGGCATCGAGGTCTTCCCGTTCCGCTGGCGCGACGCCCGCGCCGCCGAGCACGCGATGCGCCACGGCGCGACCCTGGCGGTCGGCCGCTTCGAGGCGTTGTCGCGTCCCGGCGCCCGGCACGTGTCGCTCTCACCCGCGAGCGTGTCCGAGGTCGAGGGCGTGGAGCGTCTGGTCCTGCCCTCGCCCAACGGCTCGACCATCGCCTTCGCCCTCGCCGAGTCCGGGGCCCAGGTCGTCGGTGCGTGCCTGCGCAACGCGGCCGCGGTCGCCCGGTGGCTCGCGCCGAAGGTGGCCGGCGGCGCCAGCGTGGTCGTCGTACCTGCGGGGGAGCGGTGGTACGACGACACCCTCCGTCCGGCGGTCGAGGACCTGTGGGGCGCCGGCGCGGTGCTCGCCGGCCTGGTCGGCGAGGTGCCCGACGCGACGTCGAGCCCTGAGGTGCGGATGGCGGTCGCCGCCTGGCACGCCGCCACGATGCCGGTCGACCTGCTGGCCTGTGCGAGCGGCCGGGAGCTGGTCGAGGCGGGCTTCGTGGCCGATGTCGAGATCGCGGCGCACCAGGACGTCAGCGAGGTCGTCCCGGTGCTGGTGGGGGAGTCGTTCCGCGACGCCGTCGAGCCCGAGCCGCCCGGCCCGCGGTTGCGGCGCGTGGGGTCCTGAGGCACAACCTGACCGCTCGGTCTGGTCGAGGACCCCGAGCGTCCCTAGGGTGTGAGGGCGGTCACACTCGGGTGGCCCGTTGTCTCGGAGGTCTTCGCGATGAAGCGCACGTCTGCACGCCTGGCGGTCCTCGGCTCCGCCCTGGTGGGCCTGCTCAGCCCACTGCTCCTCCAGCCGGCCCAGGCTGCCGCCCCGGTCTACGTCGCCCTCGGCGACTCCTACGCCTCGGGCACCGGCACCCGCTCCTACATCGGCGACGGCACCACCTGCCAGCGATCCACCAAGGCCTACCCGAGCCTGATCGCCGCTGCCCGCGGCTACGCCCTCAACTTCCGCGCCTGCTCCGGTGCACGCATCGGCGACGTCACCAGTACCCAGCTCAGCGCCCTCACCACGTCGACCACCTACGTCACGATCTCGGTCGGCGGCAACGACGCCGGCTTCGCCGACGTGCTCACCGAGTGCGCGCTGCCCGGGTGGGCGAGCAACTGCAACGGCAGGATCAACACCGCGCAGGCCTACATCAACGGCACGCTGCCCTCCGCGCTGTCGACCCTCTACGCCGGCATCCGGAGCCGGGCGCCGTACGCCAAGGTCGTGGTCGTGGGCTACCCGCGCATCTTCAACGGCGAGGACTGCAACGCCCTCACCTGGTTCTCCCCCGAGGAGGAGGCGCGGCTCAACCAGACCGCCGACCTGATCAACTCCCGCACCGCGGCCGCGGCCGCTGCGGCCGGGTTCAGCTTCGCCAACCCGACCAGCGCGTTCGTCGGCCACGCCGTGTGCGACGACCAGGAGTACCTCAACGGCCTCTCCTACCCGATCTCCGAGAGCTACCACCCCAACGTGCTCGGCCACGCCAACGGCTACACCCCGGTCGTCAGCTCGACCGTCGGCGGTGCCTTCGCGGTGACGGCGAAGGTCCGGGCCGCCGCTGCCGCCTCGGCCCGCAGCCAGGCCGCGCTCCAGCGCCAGTACGCCGCCGCCGACCGCCGCATCACCCCGGAGTCGTTCGTCGCCCCCGACCTGACCTCGCCGCAGGTCCGCAGGGCAGCCCGCAAGGCCGGGATCGACCTCGACCGGTTCATCGCCCGCAGCCAGCGGCGCTGACCTCACGCTCGCTGGTCGGGGACGACCGAGGTCTTGTCCCGTGACTCCTCGACCAGCGACCTGTGGACGAGCCGTACGCCGCGTCGGTGGCGGTTGGTAGACAGGGGGCATGACCAGCACCAGTGCCACGGCCGTGACCGACGACGTACGCCGGGCAGCGCGCGAGTCCGCCGAGCGACACCTGCGCGCCCTCGTGGGTCGCGACGACGCGACGCTGCGCGAGGACCAGTGGCACGCGATCGAGGCGCTGGCCGTCGACCACCGCCGGGCGCTGGTCGTGCAGCGCACCGGGTGGGGCAAGTCGGCGGTCTACTTCGTGGCGACCCGGCTGCTGCGCGAGGCGGGCGCCGGGCCGACCGTCATCGTCAGCCCGCTGCTCGCGCTGATGCGCAACCAGATCGCCGCCGCGGAGCGCGCCGGCATCCGTGCGGTCACGATCAACTCGACCAACATCGACCAGTGGCAGCCGATCCACGACCAGATCCACGCCGGTGAGGTCGACGTCCTGCTCGTCAGCCCCGAGCGGCTCAACAACCCCGGCTTCCGCGACGACGTGCTGCCGCGCCTGGCCGCGACCTGCGGCCTGCTCGTCGTCGACGAGGCCCACTGCATCTCCGACTGGGGCCACGACTTCCGCCCCGACTACCGCCGGCTCCGCACCCTCCTCGCCGAGCTCCCCACCGGGATCCCGGTGCTCGCCACGACGGCGACCGCCAACCAGCGAGTGACCGACGACGTGGCCGAGCAGCTGGGGGTCCACGCCTCCGCGGCCACCGACGCCGACGCGCAGGTGCTCGTCCAGCGCGGCACCCTCGACCGCGAGTCCCTGCGGCTGGGCGTGGTGCAGCTCAAGACCCCCGAGCAGCGCCTGGCCTGGCTCGCCGACCACCTCGCCGAGCAGCCCGGCTCCGGCATCGTCTACTGCCTGACCGTCGCCGCGACCCAGGAGGTCGCCGGATACCTCCGCGACCGCGGCCTGGAGGTCGCGGCGTACTCGGGGCAGACCGAGGCCGACGAGCGCCACGCCCTCGAGCAGGCGCTGGTCGAGGGCCGGGTGAAGGCGCTCATCGCGACCAGCGCGCTCGGCATGGGCTTCGACGCCAGCCTCGGCTTCGTGATCAACCTCGGCGCCCCGTCGTCGCCCATCGCCTACTACCAGCAGGTCGGCCGCGCCGGCCGCGGGACGGACGATG
>CAZDAO010000315.1:0-4899 GCA_964503015.1 uncultured Nocardioides sp.
GCCGAGCGATCCCGAGAACTGAAGAAAGAATCACATATGCCGTACGCCCCGAAGGCCGAGCATGGCCAGGCGACGCGGCTTCGGGGAGGTCGAGCGCCGGGTCAGCGCGACCGGGAAGGTGACGCACCGGGCTCGCTACGCGATGCCCGACGGAACCCGGCACTCACGGACCCTGACGACCAAGATGGACGCCGAAGCGTGGCTCGTCGCCGAGCGGACCCTGATCGACCGGGAGGAGTGGACTCCCCCAGCGGCACGCCATGCGGCGGAGTCGAAGCGTCAGGCCGCCGCGGCCAGCAACACGGTCGGCTCGTTCGCCGAGCGCTTCCTCAGTGAGCGCGGGCTGCGGCCCACCACCCAGCGGAACTACCGGTTGCTGCTGAAGTCTCGGATCCTCCCGTACTTCGCCGAGGTGCCGCTGACCGAGGTCACGCTGTCGGAGATCAAGCAGTGGCGCGCCTCGCTCGACCCCACAACCGAGTCCAGCAACGCCGCCGCGTACCGGCTTCTCCGAGCGATCCTTCAGTCCGCCGAGGAGGAAGAGCTGATCTTCCGCGCACCCCCCAAGATCCGCGGCGCCGGGTCGGCGCCTGTGAAGCGCGTCGCCGTTCCGGCGACCCTCGACGAGCTGGCCACGATCGTCGACGAGATGCCAGAAAGGCTGCGTCTGCTCATCGTCCTTGCCGGGTTCGTCGGCCTTCGCCAAGGTGAGCTGCTGGAGCTGCGCCGCTCGGACATCGACGGAGTGACCGGCCGGATCGGCGTGACTCGCAAGGTCGACAAGGACGTGACTCCGGGGGCGAAGGACGCCTGCCCCAATTGCGGTCGTGTCATCAGCGCGCCGAAGACGGCTCGCGGGGTCCGTGCCGTGCACGTGCCGCCCCCGTTCCTACCCATGCTCCAGAAGCACATGCTCGAGCACACCGCTGCTGGGTCAACCGGGCTGCTCTTCCCCGGTGACCGCACGGACCACATGAGTGTGCGCTACTTGATGGACCGCTACCGTCCGGCACGCGAGGCCGCCGGTCGACCCGAGCTCACAATCCACCATCTAAGGCATACCGCGCTCACCCTCGCCGGGCAGCATGGCGCCACCGCTGCCGAGCTCCAAGCCCGAGCGGGTCACGCATCCCAAGCCGCCATGGCCATCTACCAACACGCCACTCTCGACCGCGACAGGTCTCTGGCTGAGAAGATCGGCGCTACCTACGAAGCTTGGTGCGTGGGCCGATCGTAGCCTCCACTTTCGAAGCCGCCAGCCTTGCGCGGGCCTCCTGCGGCTCGCAGCCATATGGGCGCCCGGTCCTGCTGTCAAGCGCCCTTGCCGTGACCCCTATTGGTGCACGCTTCAGCGAGGCGAAACGACTTGATACTGACGGCGGGTCAGACGTCGCCAGCATTTTCGGTGCGTCGGGGGACACGCTGAGGCGTGGCCAAAGCGCCAACCCATCCTCGGTCCATTACGCTGTCGACCGAGCAGGGCAAGATTTGGCATGTCGACATATGGGCGGGTAGATGAAATACGGATACGAGGAGTTTTCACTGCTCGACGTCATTCGACGTATCCGCTCGGGGTCTATCGCGCTACCCGAATTTCAACGCCCGTTCGTGTGGTCACCGAGCGACGTAATCGACCTGTTGGACAGCGTCGCCAACGGGTGGCCGATCGGCACTTTCTTGATGCTACAGGGGCCGCAGCCCTTCGAGGTGAGAGCGATCCATGGTGGACCGCCGGTGAACAAAGACGAGATCGAGCACTATTTACTCGACGGCCAACAACGTGCCACAGCCCTTTACCAGGTCATCACTCAAGACGCGAACGTAATTTACTACATCGATCTCAACGAGGGTTCGTCCGACGACCCGCCCGACTTTCAATGGACGAAGTCAGCCGACGTTCTACAAGAACGCGAATGGGCGCACCCAGTTGGCGCCCTCATGGACGAATCGTACGCGGAAGATGTCCTAGCCCGAGCTTCTGGCACGCAGCGCATTCGCATGCGCGCTACGCTTCGAGCACGACTTGGCGCCTTGATCGATCCCAATTACAAGGTTCCAGCAATTGTTCTCGCGCAGGGCATTGAGCTAGAGGCGCTAACCCGAATTTTTGAGACGCTCAATCGCAAGGGCGTGCAGTTGGATGCGTTCGACCTCATGGTCGCCGTTCTATATCCTGGCGAGCGTTCATCAGCAGGTCAGAACGTGGAGAAGCGCTTTAAGCTTCGCGACGAGTGGAACCGAGCCATAAAGAAGAACCCCGTCCTGGCTGAATTCAAGACAAAAGGGCTCGAACCACTTAAGCTCATCGCGCTTTGGCGGCGTTCGTGGGATCGGGAGTGGCCCCCACAGCGAATGAACAGGCGTGTAATGGGTGTGCGGCAGAAGGACGTCCTGAACACGCCGGCCTCCTTCGTCCAAGCCAACTGGCCGCGCGCAGTTGCGGCCTACTCTGCGGCTCTGCACACGATTGGCAGGACGGGCGGGTTCGCGAATGGGCGTTCTCTTCCGTCCCCTGCAATGGTTCTTACCCTGGCATATCTTTTAGATGCGGGGTACTCACCCCACGATGGCGAAGTCGGCCGGTGGTACTGGATCTCTATTGCCACCCAGAGTTACGCGCAGGGCGCCAACACTCAGGTCACAGCGGACTTGGATCGAATTGTCGAAATTGTAACGTCTGAGCGGTTGCGCGAGAACGCGATCAAGTCAGCGTACGGTTCACTGCAGGACGAGATTCGTCGAAACCGAATCCTGCGTCACGGGATCAGGGGGCTCGCCCATCTTAATGGCGCCCTCGACCCGGTGTCTGGCGAGGCGCTCTCCGATCGGCTTATCGATCTGCCGATCACTTCTGTTCGAGCGGCAGTAACACAGGTTCCGCCCACCACTCCAGTGTGCGACATGGTAACGCTGAACGCGTCTTCGATTGCAGTCCTGCGCAGATGGGGCCGTGCGAGCGAAGACGCATACCCCTTAGACCGAGAAGCGCTCGAGTCGCAGGGCTTTGTTCCGGATTACCTGTTCCCTGATGACCCGGAAGTCGTGGCAGCGCATCGCGCCCGCCGGTCTGGCCGCGTAATCGATTGGCTTGGGGGGAGATTGGCATGAAATTCGTCAGATGGTTCTTGGTCGTCGTTGCAGCGGTCGCGCTCGTAGGAACGCTCTGGGTGGGCGGGACCCTGGGATCCTTCCTCCTACGGTCGCGTGTCGGGACCGAGGTCGCCTCACTGGGCGCCGCTGGCGACATCTTCGGCGCAAGTAATGCGTTGTTTGGATCGCTCAGCTTCCTTGGCCTCATCGTGCTGCTCGCCATTCAATTGCGAGACCGTAAGACGGATTTGCATCACCGGGCAGAATCGCGTCAACCTCTACTCGTGCCGCGTTTAGGGGACCTCGGTATCCAGGTGCTTGAGTGCAAAGTCTCTTCCGATGTGCTGCGACTCGCATTAGGGCTTCAGTTCGAAGTCGCCAACATCACGGACGAGGCTGCCTTGAACGCCAGGATGAGTGTGCGTAGTGCTTCGCTCTCCCCGAGCACAACGAAGCTAAAGAATTTCCCGTTTTCAAAGGACGACGTCCGCTCGGCCTCATTCCACTTCTCACTCGAAGACACCTCGGCAAAGCAGTTCCTCGAGTCGCTCGCGAAGGGTGAGGCTTTCTCCTTCAGCATCGTCTTGACGTACGACAACCTGAATAAGGTCACGTGGGAGTCGACCTCGATCTACGAAGCAAGCCTTGGGGACCCGGCGCTGCAGACGATCGTCAAAGAAGCCGCTGCTGGGCACCGGCAAATCAAAGGCACACTGGGTGTCGTGCCTAGCGCCGACGATGAGGTCGTGCTTGACCTAGAACTGGTCGACGACGCGTGGGACCACAAGGTGATAGCAAGACCCACTTAGCCCGCCGACTACAAGTCCTGACCCCGGCGATCATCGGCCTCGGACCCTTAAGACGACCCCGCGACGAAGGCTTCGGATCACCAACGAGCCGACGGGATCTGCCGAGGCGTGGCCTCTAGGTCCTCGAGCTTGATCCGGATCGCGCGCTTGCCGCAGCGGTACGCCGGGAGCGTGCCGGCGGCGATCCAGCGCCGGATCGTCTTGACCGAGACCGACATGCAGTCGGCCGCCTCCTCCAAACTCAGGTAGACCGGGATGGTGCGTCGCTCAGCCATCGGAACGCTCCTCCGCTCGCGTCGCTGTGGCTGAGGCGAGGAAGCGTCGCGCTTCGGCGACGGTGATGTAGAGCCGCCCCACACCTTGGAAGCGGGCCCAGCGCGGGCCGACGCCCCGCTGGCGCCAGTCACGGACGGTGCGCTGCGGTGTGCGGATGAGTTCGCAGAACTCCTCGAACAGGATCAGGTTGTCGTCGTCCCAGTCGTCCGGGATGCCGATCGGTGTCACCATCATGGAGCCTCTCGTCGTGGCCGCCGACGGGTTCGGCGCCTTGTGCGTGGAGAGGCAACGTCGGCCCGCTCGGATCGGGCGCTGTGACCGCTGTCGTCGAGACTTGAGCCTCCCTTGGTCACCTATGTCGACCACGCCACTCTGGGCGATCACTCAGCGTGAGGAGGTTGGTCAGCGGTCGATGCCGCGGGGACTCGGTGAACGAGTCGGGACCGGCGGAGGCGGGCGACGTGGAATGGCAAGAAGCGCGGCCATCTGCAACGCCGCCGCGGGGGGACGCGCGTTCGGTCCGTACCGGTCGATGTCGTCCGCGGCACTCTCAGCGGCGTGCCTGGGTCCGAGGTCGGCGCGGTCGCGGTTGAAGACGTCGATCCATTGGCGGCGGGCGTCATCGATCGTCTCGGCGACGAGGTGGGCAACGTTGCAGTGGCGGCCCCGGGTCATGGCGACGTACGCCGATGCGGCGCCGGTCGTCTCGGCGAGGGCGAGGTGG
>CAZDAO010000316.1:0-4897 GCA_964503015.1 uncultured Nocardioides sp.
GAGACGCTCAACGACGAGTAGTCGCGGAACTGCGTCGGGTAGCCGATCTTGGGGTAGAAGCGGTCGAGCTTGTCGTAGGCCTTCTGCTTGGTGTCCTCGCCCATCCAGTCCAGCGCCTCGATGGAGCGGCGGTAGGCGGTCACCAGGTTGGCGACGAGCTCGTCCATCATCTGCTTCGACGCCGGCGGGAAGTGGCGGGCGACGTAGACCTTGCCGACCGCCTCGCCGATCGCGCCCTCGACGAAGTCCACGCCGCGCTTCCAGCGGGCGCGGAGCTCCGGGGTGCCGTTGAGGGTGCGGCCGTAGAAGTCGAAGTTGGCCTGCACGAACTCGTCGGGGAGGTACGGCGCCGAGCTGCGCACGATCCGGGCGTGCAGGATGTCGCGCCAGGTCTCGATCGGCGTCTCGTCGAGCACCGAGGAGAGGTGGGAGAAGAAGTCGGGCTGCATCACGATCGTGGTGCGCAGCGTCTCCTCCGTGCCGCCGAGCGCGGTGACGTAGGTGACCCAGTCGAACGCCGGGCAGAGCGCCTGGAGCTCCTCGAGGCTCTTGTGGTTGGTGGTCTTCTGGACGTCGCGCGTCTCCGCGGCCTCCCAGTGGCCCTCGGCCAGGCGCGTCTCGTAGGCCAGCACGGCCGCCGCGGCGCCCGCCGGGTCGTCGTGGCCGCTCAGGGTGAACAACTGCGTGAGGTAGTCGACGTACTTGCCGCGGATCTCGGCGAACTTCTCGTCGTCGTAGTAGGACTCGTCGGGCAGGCCGAGGCCGCCCTGGGCGAGGTAGACGATGTTGCGCGAGGCGTCGGCGCGGTCGGGCGTGATGTAGGAGCCGAACAGCCCCGGACCGCCGATGCGCTCGAACATGCCGAGGAACGCCGCGAGCTCCTGGAGGTCGGAGATCCGGTGCGCGCGGTCGAGCAGTCCCTTGATCGGGCGCAGGCCCTTGGCCTGGATGGTCTCGGTGTCCATGAACGAGGCGTAGAGGTCGCCGATCTTGCGCTCGTCGTCGTCGAGCTCGTCGGCGGGCCGCTCGGCGAGCTCGGTGATGATGTCGCGCACCTGCTGCTCGGCGGCGTCGGCCAGCGCGATGAAGGCGCCCCAGCTCGACTTGTCCGAGGGGATCTCGGTCTCCTCCAGCCACCGTCCGTTGACGTGCCCGAAGAGGTCGTCCTGGGGGCGGATGTCGGGGTTCATGCCGTCACGGGCGGAGTCGAGGATCGTCACGCGCCCGACCCTAACCCCGCGCCCCCACCCCGGCACCGACCCACCGGTCCAGACCACGTGCCAGCACCCGTGCCGACTCCCCCGAATGGGTGAAGGCTGTGGGTCACTGGACCCGCCACCGGGAGGACACGTGTTCCGACGCACCCGCACGCTCGCCGCTTCGCTGCTCGCCGTCTCCGTCACCGCCGCACTCGCCGCGCCCCCGGGCAACGCCGTCCGGGCCGAGGAGCGGGTGACCGCGCGGAGCTGGACCGCCCTCGCACCGAGCTCCTCGCCCAACTTCGCCCAGGCGAGCGCCGTGCGCACCGCCGACGGCCTCCAGCACGTCGTGTGGATCGTCGACGAGGGCGCCGGGGCCAACTACCTCCACACCACCATCGACCGACGTGGTCGGCAGGGGCCGGTCACCCGCGTGCTGCCGACGGCGTGGGCGCAGCTGAGCACGCCGGTGGACCTCGAGGTCGACGCCGCCGGTCGGCTGCGGATGTCGTTCCGGGGCACCGTCGACGGCAACACGGCCGACTTCTTCACCTACCGCGGCGTCTACTCCGCGGTCTCGGGCGACGGCGGGGCCACCTGGGTGGTGCCCCGCGAGGTGCTCGCGGTCAGCGACGCCAGCGGGGGTGGCAGCACGTTCGTGAACCTGCCGGACGGCAACGTCCTCGGCGGCTACGGCGACACCGGCGGGTTCCACTGGCACGTCGGCGCGGTCCCCGAGGCCGCCGAGCCGACCACGACCAACGCCGAGTTCACCGACCACGACGCGATGGCTGCCCAGCTCGTCGGCAGCGGCTCGGCCGTGTGGGTGCTCTACCAGAGCGCGCGGGCCAACGGGATCTTCGCCCGGCAGGTCTGGCCGACCCTCGGTGCTCCGGTCCAGGCCCCGGGCGGCTACACCAACCCGGGGCAGCCGATGGCCGTGGTCGACCGGCCCGGCGTCGGTCCGGTCGCGGCGTACATGCTGGACGACCAGGTCGTCCTGTGGGACGTGCTGGCCAACCGCACGCACCGGGTGCCGGGCATGAAGGGTGCCAGCGTGCCCGAGCTCGCGGTGCTCCCCGACGGCCACCTGTGGGTCGTCTCGGCCGGGCCCATCGGCTACGACCCGCGGGCCTCGAGGGTCGCGGCCCGAGGCTGGGCCGTCGACCGGCGACCCACCGTCCTGCCCGACGTGTACTCCAGCTTCGGCGTCTCGGTGTCGGCCTCGACCGCACTGCGGGCCGAGGTGCTGCTCGTCGCCAACGACTCCGGCGAGCCGACCCGGCTGATGGCGCGCTCGGTCGCCGCGCAGATGGTGCTCAGGGCGAGCCCGCGCAGGTGGGGCAGCGGCCGCTCCCAGTCGGTCGTCTTCAAGGTCACCGACGTCGACGGCAAGGTGTCGGGCGCGAAGGTGAGGGCCGCCGGCCGCCGCTGCACGACCAACGGTGCGGGGAGGTGCACGATCCGCTTCGCCGGCATGCGGCCCGGACGTGTCGCGGCCAGGGCGACCAAGCGGGGCTACGACGACGCGAAGGTCAGGCTGACCGTCCGGCGCTGAGCGTCACCTGACCCGCACGACGGATTTGCCCAGGGTGCGGCGCTCGTCCATGTCGACGAGCGCCTGCCCGAAGCCGGCGAGGTCGTACGTCGCGCCGATCGGCGGCCTGACCACGCCCGAGGCGAACATCGGCTCGAGGCGGTGCCACTGCCGCTGCATGTAGCCCGGCCTGGTCATCGCGTAGGCACCCCAGCCCACCCCGCGTACGTCGGTGTTGTTGAGCAGCAGCCGGTTGACCTTGACCTCCGGGATGCCCTGGCCGGCCGCGAAGCCGACCACGAGGACCCGGCCCTGCTCGGCGAGGCAGCGCAGGGAGTCGGTGAACGCGTCACCGCCGACCACGTCGAGGACCACGTCGACACCGCGGCCGCCGGTCAGCTCCTTCACGCGACCCTTGAAGTCGGGCCCGACCACCGCCTCGTCGGCCCCGGCGGCGAGCGCGAAGGCAGCCTTCTCCTCGGTGCTGACGACCGCGATGGTCCGGGCGCCGAGCCCCTTCGCGACCTGCAGCGTCGCCGTGCCGACGCCGCCGGCAGCTCCGTGCACGAGCACCGTCTCGCCCTCGCGCAGGCCGCCGCGCTCTTCGAGCGCGAAGAGGGCGGTGAGGTAGTTCATCGGGATCGCGGCGCCCTCGTCGAACGACAGCTCGTCGGGCAGCGCGAACGTGAAGATCGCCGGGTTCGCGACCTGCTCCGCGGCGCCTCCGTTGAGGTTCACCCCGGCGACCCGCTGGCCCACCGTGAAACCGCTGGACTCCGGCGACCCGGGGTCGAGCACCACGCCGGCGAAGTCGACCCCGAGGGTGAACGGCGGCTCGGGCTTGAACTGATACTCGCCCCGGCTGAGCAGCAGGTCGGGGAACGACACCCCCACGCTGTGCACCTCGACCAGCACGTCGTCGTGGCCCGGCCGCGGCGGGTCCACCTCGCGCACCTGGACGTCGGAGGGGCCGGTGGGCGTGAGGACTTGGACTGCCTTCATGTGCCGAGCCTAGGGCGAGGGCGGTCCCCGGACATACATCCGGTGACCGCCCTGCTGACAGGTAGAGATCTCCACCCCGAAGCACGCAACTCGGGTGCGAAGTCGCCCTTCACCCGACCCGCTTGACCTCGGCGAGCTCGAAGTGCATCGGGTCGGTCCAGCGCCAGTCGCCGCCCCAGGCGAAGCCCCAGGTCTTGAACACCGACACGACCGCGCGGCTCATCTCCCCGACGGTGCCGCGCTGGTTGCCCGGCACGTTGAGGTCGAGCGCGAGGCCGAACGAGTGGTTGGACAGCGTCGTGGTGCCGGCGATGAAGCGGGGGTAGTAGCACCCGGCGTACTGGTCGGGGTGGATCTCGTCGGCCAGACCGAGCTGCTGCACCTCCAGCAGCGCGGCGCGCAGCTGGGGGAACAGGTCCTTGTGGCAGGTGACGCTGCCCAGGATCGGCACCGCCTCGGTGCGGATGTTGGCGGCGACCCAGGCGGGGTCGGGGGCGATGCGACCGCCGCCGATCACCCGGTAGCGATAGGTGCCGACCACGCTGCCGAGCGTGCCGCCGGTGGGGATCGCGGTCTGCGTCGCCTCTGGGTCGAGGCCGAGCTGCGACGCGATGTCGAGCATCTGCACCGACGCGTCCTTGCCGACGAGCTTCTCGAGCGGCTTGCGGATCGACGCGGGCGCGATCCGGTCGGTGGAGATCAGGAGGCCGTTGTCGGTGGCCATCTCGATGTCCTCGGCCCACGCGGTGTTGACGACCATGTCGATGGTGGGGATCTGGGGGGTGTACGCCCCGACGTGCAGGGTGGGTGCCTCCTCGTCCGACCCGAGCCGGATCATCCCGTCCGCGTCGGCGAGCCGCCTGCCGATGGCCTTCGTCGTCGCCATCTCGCCACCGGCGACGCGGTCCCAGGCCTCCTGGAAGTCGGCGACGTCCGCGCGGGTGAAGAGCCGGTAGGCGGCCGGGGCCACCGAGGCGACGGTCAGCACGCGGTTCTCCAGGGAGACCTGGCCCAGCCCGATCCGCTCGGTGTGGGCGACGCCCTTCAGCCTCTCGATCCGCTTGATGGTCGAGGCGTCCAGCGCCTGGTCCCACTGGACGAGGATGTCGGCGCTCCAGAGCCGGCCCTTGCGCTTCCCGGGCGGGTCGACGGCGTGCTC
>CAZDAO010000317.1:0-4893 GCA_964503015.1 uncultured Nocardioides sp.
GTGGGCGTGCCGATCGATGCGAGCACGCGGCCCCAGTTGGGGTCGTTGCCGAAGATCGCGGCCTTGAAGAGGTTGCTGCGCGCCACGCTGCGGCTGACCTCGACCGCCTCCTCCTCGCTGGCGGCGTGGAGGGTGGTGATCGCGATCTCGTGGTCGGCGCCCTCGGCGTCCTTGAGCAGCTGCATGGCCAGGTCGGTGCAGGCCTGGGTGAGGGCGGCCGTCAAGTCCTCCGGCGTCGGCGTGATGCCGCTGGCGCCGCTCGCCAGCACCGTGACGGTGTCGTTGGTGGACATGCAGCCGTCGGAGTCGAGTCGGTCGAAGCTCACCCTGGTCGCGGCCCGCAGCGCAGCGTCCAGGTCGGCGGCCGGCACGACCGCGTCGGTGGTGAGCACGACGAGCATCGTGGCGAGCTGCGGGGCGAGCATGCCGGCGCCCTTGGCCATCCCGCCGATGGACCAGCCCGCCCCTTCGACGACGGTGTTCTTGCTCACCGAGTCGGTCGTCATGATCGCCTCGGCGGCACTCGCGCCACCATTGGCGGAGAGTGCGGCGTTCGCAGCCTCGACACCGGCGAGCAGCCGGCCGCGGTCGTTGGCCAGCCCGATCAGCCCCGTCGAGCAGACCACGACGTCGATCGCGCCGATGCCCAGGCCCTTGGCGACCTTCTCGGCCACGGCGTGCGTGGTCTGGAAGCCCTCCGGGCCGGTGTAGCAGTTGGCACCACCAGAGTTCAGCACCACGGCGCGCACGACGCCGTCCTTGACGACCTCCTGGCTCCACAGGACCGGATTGGCCTTGCAGCGGTTGGCGGTGAACACCGTCGCGGAGTCGAACGTCGGCCCCTGGTTGACGACGAGGGCGAGGTCCTTCGCGCCGGTCGACTTCAGGCCGGCGGCGACGCCGGCGGCGACGAAGCCCTGCGGGTGCGTGACGGTCATTACGGTGCGAGTCCGATCGTGGAGAGCCCGGCGGTCTCGTCGAGCCCGAGGGCGAGGTTCATGCACTGCACGGCGGCGCCGGCGGTGCCCTTGGCGAGGTTGTCGACCACGCCGACGGCGACCAGCCGGCCGGCAGCCTCGTCGACGGTCACCTGGAGGTGCACGGCGTTGGAGCCGAGCACGGACTGGGTCTGCGGCCACTGCCCGGCGGGGAGGAGGTGCACGAAGGGCTCGTCCGCGTAGGCCGTGGCGTAGGCGCCGTATGCCTGCTCGGCGGTGGTGGCGGAGGCGAGCGGCGCCGAGACGGTGGCGAGGATGCCGCGGGGCATCGGCACGAGGACGGGGGTGAAGCTCACCCTCACCTCGCCGTCGTGGACCAGCCGGAGGTTCTGGATGATCTCCGGGGTGTGGCGGTGGACGCCGCCCACGCCGTAGGCGCTGGCGTTGCCCATCACCTCGCTGCCGAGCAGGTGGGGCTTGGCCGCCTTGCCGGCTCCCGAGGTGCCGCTGGCGGCGACGACGGTGACGTCGGGGACCACCAGGCCGGCGGCAAGTGCGGGTGCGATGGTCAGCGTGGAGATCGTCGGGTAGCAGCCGGGGACGGCGACCCGGGTGGCGCCGCGGAGCAGGTCGCGCTGGCCGGCCAGCTCGGGCAGCCCGTAGGGCCACGACCCCGCGTGCTCCCCTCCGTAGAACGCATCCCACGCGGAGGCGTCGGTCAGGCGGAAGTCGGCGCCGCAGTCGATGACCACCGCCGCGTCGCCGAGCGCCTGCGCGATCGGCGCGGACTGGCCGTGCGGGAGCGCGAGGAAGACGACGTCGTGGCCCGAGAGCACCTCGACCGTGCTGGGCTCCAGGACGCGATCGGCGAGCGGCAGGAGGTGGGGCTGGAGCGCGCCGAGCTCCTCGCCGGCGTTGGCGCCGGCGGTCAGCGCGCCGATCTCGACGTCGGGGTGGCCGAGCAGGAGGCGCAGGACCTCGCCGCCGGCGTACCCACTGGCCCCAGCAATGGCTACCGATACGGACATGTGCATGACTATACACATGGTCGTCCGGATCGCTGAACCGGGCAGCGCGTAAAGCGCGCGCACTCCGTCCTACCACTCCCCTACCGTGAGGTGGATGAGCCAACCCTCCACGCGCCTGTCCACCGACGACTACCTCGCCCACCTCCGCGCCGAGTCCGCGCGCTTCCGCGAGGTGCTCGCGGCGTGCGCCCCGGACGCGCGGGTGCCCTCGTGCCCCGACTGGTCGGCCGCCGACCTGCTGTGGCACCTCGCGACCGTCCAGCGCTGGTGGGCCGAGGTGGTCGGCGCGCGTCCCGCTCGCCCCGAAGAGGCCGACCCGCCCCGTCCGGCGTCCTACGACGAGCTGCTGGCGGCCTTCGATGCGTGGTCCGCGGACCTGGCGACCGCGCTGGAGTCCGCGGACCCAGCGGAAGAGGCGTGGACGTGGTCCGACGACCACACCGTCGGCTTCATCCTCCGCCGTCAGGCGCACGAGGCGCTGGTCCACCGCGTCGACGCCGAGCTGGCGGCCGGGGCCTCCTCCCCGGTCGACCCGGCGCTGGCCACCGACGGGGTGCACGAGGTCCTCGACGTGATGTACGGCGGCCTGCCGCCGTGGGGCGGGTGGACCCCGGGCGAGGGACTGGTGCGGGTCGACGTGACCGACACGGGGCAGGAGTTCTGGCTGCGGTTCGGCGTCTTCGAGGGCACCGACCCCGACAGTGGGACGACGTACGCCGACGAGGAGGACTTCCACGTCGTGGCGGCGCCGGACGACCCCGAGGTCGAGCCAGACGTCGTGGTCGACGGGACGGCCGAGGCGCTCGACCGCTGGCTGTGGAACCGGGCTGACGACACCGGGATCTCGGTCGCCGGCGACCGGGAGACCTACGCCCGTTTCCGGGCGATCGTGGGCACGCCGATCAACTGACGACGCGCCGCTGGGCAGTGAGTCTCCTGGAGACTCACGGTCCAGCGTCCGCCGGAGCGGGTCCGTTCAGGTGCGCTGGACGGCGCCGGTGCGCTCGGCGGCCGCCGCCACGGCGGCGTCGCGCGCGGCCGCGGCCTCGCCCTCCTTGAGGGTGCGGTCGGTGGCCCGGAAGCGCAGCGCGTAGGCGAGCGACTTCCTGCCCTCGCCGACCTGCTCACCGGTGTAGACGTCGAAGAGCCGGATGGACTCGAGGAGGTCGCCGGCACCCTCGCGCAGGGCCGTCTCGACGTCCGCCGCCCGGACGGACGCGTCGACCACGAGGGCCACGTCCTCCTTGGCGACGGGGTACGACGAGAAGGTCGGCGCCGGGCGCAGGTGGACCGCCAGCTCGAGGAGCAGGTCGAGGTCGACCTCTGCGGCCACGGTGCGCCTGGGCAGCCCGAACGCGTCGCAGACCTTCGGGTGGACCTCGCCGGCGTGACCGATGACCCGGCCCTCGACCGACAGCTCGGCGCAGCGACCCGGGTGCCACGGGGCGACCCCGGCCGAGCCGGCGGAGACCTCCAGGCCGAGCGCCGCCGCCACGGAGCGGACCGCCTCGACTGCGTCGGCCCACGTGACCGGACGTCCCTCGCCCCACCAGCCGCCGGCCGTCTCGTCGCCGAGCGCGACGAGCGCGAGGTGGAGGGGCTGGGCGGGCAGGGCCGCGTCGAGGGCGGCGAACTCCTCGTCGGTGGGGCGCCGGTCGACCGGCAGGATCGCCGCGGGTCCGCCGTCGCGCGGCAGGGTGACGGTCGCGGTCTCGAAGATCGCGACGTCGGTGGTGCCGTGAGCGACGTTCCTGGCCGCCGCGCGCAGCACGCCGGGCAGCAGCGTGGTCGTCATGAACCCGGCCTCGGAGCTGAGCGGGTTCGACAGGCGCAGCAGGTGGCGGCGCGGGTCGTCCTCGGGCAGCCCGAGCGCGTCGAGGTCGGCGGTCCCGACGAAGGGGAAGCTCACCACCTCGACGTAGCCCTCCCCGGCGAGGGTGCGCCCGACCCGGCGGCGCAGCTGCTGCGCCCGGGTCAGCCCGCGGCCGGACGGCGGGGTGGGCAGCACGGAGGGCACCTGGTCGTACCCGACGAGGCGGATGACCTCCTCGGTGAGGTCCTGCGGGTCGGTCAGGTCGGGCCGCCACGGCGGCGGCGTGACGGCGAGCGCGACACCGGACTCCTCCACGCTGCAGCCGATCGCCCGGAGGTGGTCCACGACCGACCCGGCGTCGATGGGCAGGCAGGCGACGCGCTCGGGGAGGTCCTGGGACATCCGGATGACCGGCACCTGCGGAGGGGTGCCCACGACGGTGACCCCGGGCTCGGCGGTCGCGCCGCCGTGCTCGACCAGCAGCTCGACGACGCGGTCGGCCGCGGCCTCGCAGATGGTCGGGTCGACGCCGCGCTCGTTGCGCTTGCCGGCCTCGGAGGAGATCTTGTGACGCTTGCCGGTGCGGAACATCGACACCGCGTCCCAGTGGGCGGCCTCGACCAGGACCGACGTGGTGCTGTCGGAGATCTCGGTCGTCTCACCGCCCATGACGCCTCCGAGACCGATGATCCCGGAGTCGTCGGTGACCACGAGGTCGGCCGGGTCGAGCACGCGGTCGGTGCCGTCGAGGGTGGTGAGCCGCTCGCCCGCACGCGCACGCCGTACGACGATCGCGCCGCGCAGCTTGTCGGCGTCGTAGCCGTGGATGGGGCGGCCGGTCTCGAGCATCACGTAGTTGGTGACGTCGACGGCGAGCGAGATCGGTCGCATGCCGGCGGCGGTGATCCGCTGGGTGATGAACTCGGGCGTAGCGGCGGACGGGTCGAAGCCGGTGACCGTGCGGGCGACGAAGACCGGGCACCCGGCGGCGTCCTCGACGACCACGGGGTGGCCCTGGTCGTTGGCGGGAGGCGTGTCGCGGAGCGCGGGGTCGCGGAACCCGCTCGCGCCCGGGACGGAGACGAGCACCTCGCGGGCGATGCCGCGCAGGGAG
>CAZDAO010000318.1:0-4890 GCA_964503015.1 uncultured Nocardioides sp.
ATGCGCCAGCGCGGCGACGCCTACGCCTACGGCGGAGCGGGCCCGTCGCGCTTCGACTGCTCCGGACTGGTCTTCTACAGCTACCGCCGCGCCGGCTTCGACGTCCCGCGCACGTCCGGCGCGCAGGCGGGCTTCGCGCGCCGGATCGCGAAGAAGGACATGCGTGCCGGCGACCTGATGTTCTTCTACGGCAGCGGCGGCGTCTACCACGCGGCGATCTTCCTGCGCTGGTCGCACGGCCACGCCGTGATGGTGCACGCGCCCGGCTCCGGGCAGCGGGTGCGGGTCGCCGTGCCGTGGACCTCGCGATGGTTCGGCGGCACCCTGCGCCGCCGCTGACCGGTCCGCGGCCGCGGCTGCACGGCTCGGATTGGTGGGCCGGTCCTGCTGATCTACCCTGTGGCGCGCCTTCCCTCATCGGGGAGGGCGCGCCGCCACACTTGCACCGCAGCACCACC
Organism: uncultured Nocardioides sp.; assembly: GCA_964503015.1. GTDB lineage: Bacteria > Actinomycetota > Actinomycetes > Propionibacteriales > Nocardioidaceae > Nocardioides. The sequence continues at coordinate 459 of CAZDAO010000318.1, forward strand.
CCCGCTCGATCGGAGTCCCCCGTGCGTCACCGTCCCCACCGCTCCTCGTCCAAGGCAGCCGCCGCCGTGGTCGTCGCGGCCTCGCTGCTGCTCGCCGCCTGCGGCGGAGGTGACGACGAGGAGGCGCCTGCGGCGTCGCCCGAGGAGCCGACCGCGCAGGCGACCAGCGAGCCGCCCGAGCCGACGTACTGGCCGCTGACCGGGCTCGAGCGCACCGGCAAGGCGCCGAAGCACCCCGTGATCGTGACGAAGGTGGACAACACGTCCTCCAGCGCCCCGCAGGTGGGCCTGGGGTCGGCCGACCTGGTCGTGGAGGAGCTCGTCGAGGGCGGCTACACCCGCCTCGCGGCCTTCTACTACTCCAAGGTCCCCGGCAACATCGGTCCGGTCCGCTCGATGCGCGCCAGCGACATCGGGATCGTGCCCGACGGCGCCACGGTGGTGACCAGCGGTGCAGCTCAGGTGACCCTCAACCGCGTCCGGGCCGCGGGCATCCCGTGGATCACCGAGGGTGCGCCGGGCGTCTACCGCGAGACCTCCCGCTCGGCCCCCTACAACCTCTTCGCCCGCCTCGGTGAGATCTCCAAGCGGCTCAAGACCGACGACGAGCCCCCGCCGTACCTGCCCTGGGGCACCGAGGCCGACCTGCCCAAGGGCGCCAAGGCGCGCACCCTGACCGCCGACTTCGGCGCACACTCCACGTCCTGGCAGTTCCAGGGCGGCGGCTACGTCAACACCGACTCCTACGCCGCCGAGGGCGACCAGTTCCCGGCCGACTCGGTGCTCGTGCTGCGGGTCAAGGTCGGCGACGCCGGCTACCGCGACCCGGCCGGCTACCCGGTCCCCGAGACGAAGTTCGAGGGCACCGGCGCCGCACTGCTCTTCCACGGCGGCCGCGTCATCCGCGGCACCTGGACCAAGGACGGGCTGACCGGCGCGATCGAGCTCGCCACCAAGGCCGGCGAGCTCACGGTGCCCGCCGGCCACGTGTGGGTCGAGCTGGTCCCCGCCGTCAACGGCGACGTCACCTTCGCGAAGTAGCAGCGGGCGGCGTCAGTCGCCGGGCCTCCGGGCCCCGCTCTCCAGCAGCTGCCGGAGGCCGGTCAGGACGAAGCCGATCGCGGCCTCGACCCGGTCGGCCGCGGCCGCCGGGTCGTCGCTCGTCGCGACGGACCCGCCGGCCGCCGACATCGCCCCGAAGAAGATGTGGGTGAAGGTGTCGAGCATCGGTCCGTCGAGGTCCCAGTCGTCCGAGGTGAGGACCGAGCGCACGACGTCGTCCACGACGGCGTACGTCGAGCGCTCCTCCTGCTCGCGGAAGCGCTCGCTGCCCAGGACCGAGGGGCCGTCGGAGACCACGATCTGCCGGTAGGACGGCTCCTGCACGGCGGCGAGGAAGGCCCGCAGCCCGGCGAGCGCCTGCTCCCAGGGGTCGTCGTGCCCGGTCCGCGCCTCCGCGACGCCCTGCGTCGCCCGTGCCTCCACCCGCTCGAAGGCGGCCTCGAAGATCGCCTGCTTGCCGCTGAAGTGGTGGTAGAGCGCGCCCTTGGTGACGTCCGCGCCCGCGACGATCGCCTCCAGCGAGGTGGCCTGGTAGCCGTGCTCGGCGAACAGCTGCTCGGCCGCGTCGACGAGCGCGGTCCGGGTCGCGGCGGACCAGCGCTGCCGCCGGGAGGGAGTCGGCTCCGAGGCAGGCGTGGTCACCCGCGCAGCCTAGGATTCAGCGGCGCCGCTCGCACCCCTTCAGCGCCTCGCCGCGCAGGCAGCGGTCGCGGCCACGGCCGGCGTCGAGGCGGTCGCGGCCGGCACCACCGTCCAGCACGTCGGCGGCGTAGCCGCTGACGAGCACGTCGTCGCCACCGCCGCCGAAGGCGCGCACCTTCGCCTTCATCACCCAGCGCAGCCGGAACAGCTCCGGGACGTTGCTGCCGCGGAACACGATGAGCCCGGGGCCGTCGTTGCCCTCGACCTGGAACTCCTCGGTGCTGGCCACCTTGGCGAAGCGGCCACCGCCGACGTCGATGCGCCGCTTCGGCACGATGATCGTGACGTCGTAGCGGTTCTTCCCACCGACGTACGACGACAGCGCCACCTTGTCGCGGCCCTGGCCACCGATGACGGTGCGGGTCTTGTCGGCCTTCTTGCCGCGGCCGATGCTGAGGTCGAAGTCGTCGTCGCCGGCGCCGCCGCGCGCGAATGTGTCCTGCGCAGTGCTGAAGCCGTCGTCGCCGTCGCCGCCCAGCAGGTAGGTCCCCCGGGAGTCCTTCGCCGCGACGAGGTAGTCGTCGCCGTCGTCCCCGCGCAGGGTGTCGGCGCCGTGTCCGCCCGCGACGACGTCGTCGCCGGGACCACCCTCGACCACGTCGACCCCGGGGACCGACGTGTCGTGGTTGCGCTTGTCGGGTGCCCAGTTGAGGTCGCCGTGCAGCAGGTCGTCCCCGTCGCCGCCGCGGATCAGGTCGTCGCCGCCGCCGCCGTGGATCTGGTCGTCCGCGGGCCCGCCGGTCAGCACGTCGTCGTGGGGCGAGCCGACGATGCCGGTGAACTTCCCGGCCGGGGTTGCGGCAAAGGTGTCGGTGCCCTCACCGGTCGCCGTGAGGGTCGCGAGGTCGACGCTGACCGGACCGGCCGCGTTGGCATAGGACACCTGGTCGGCGTAGACGCTGTCGACGAAGTCGATGTCGTCCCAGCCGCCGTCCGCGCCGAGGTCGATGAAGTCGTCGCCCGGGCCGGGCTCGACCACGTCGCCCCAGTAGTCGTCGTCGGGGTAGTACCAGTCCAGACCACCGAAGAGCCGGTCGTCGCCGGCGCCGCCGACGAGGTGGTCGTCGCCGTCGAGGCCGCAGATGGTGTCGTTGCCACCACCGCCGTCGATGCGGTCGCGCTCGTCCGTGCCGACGATCACGTCGTCCCCGGGCGTGCCGACCGTCCACGCGAACGGGTACGCCGACGGCGGGGCCACGATCGTGGCCGCCTTCCCGTCGCAGGTCTCGCCCGCGGCCGTGGCAGGGGAGGTGCCGGTCAGGGCGGGTGCGATGGTCAGGGTGGCGGCCAGTCCGAGTGCGGCAGCCAGGGGCGTCGTACGCATGGTGTCTCCCTTCCGAGAACACCAGGAAGACTCGCAGGACGACCATTTGGTTGCCATAGTGGACGACATGCACCTGGCGTCGGGGATGCTGCTGGTGGCCACACCAGTCCTGCAGGACCCCAACTTCGCGGACACCGTGGTGCTGCTGCTCGACGTCACCGAGGAGGGCGCCCTGGGGGTCGTGCTCAACCGGCCCTCCCACATCCTCGTGGCCGACGTGCTCGAGGCGTGGCAGGAGGTCGTCTCCGAGCCGGAGGTGCTCTTCCGCGGCGGCCCGGTCGGCACCGACGGCGCGCTCGCCCTCGCGCGGCTGCGCGACGTGCAGGACCCGCCGGTCGGCTGGCGCCCCGTCGCCGGGCTGCTCGGCATGGTCGACCTCGACACCCCGACGGAGCTCGTGGACGGCTCGCTGGACACGATGCGGGTCTTCGCCGGCTACGCCGGATGGGGTGCGGGCCAGCTCGAGGGCGAGGTCGAGGAGGGCAGCTGGTACGTCGTCAGCGGCGAGGCCGGCGACGCGTTCCGCGACGACACGAGCGGCCTGTGGCGCGACGTGATGCGGCGCCAGCCCGGCATGCTCGCCTGGCACGTCAACCGGCCCGTCGATCCCGACATGAACTGAGTCCGGGGTTAGGCTTGCCCATCATGAGCACCATCGGATTCTCCCCGGGCACCCAGACGATCGAAGAGCGTCAGACCGTCCCGACCGATGAGGGCGACCACGAGCGGTTCTCCCACTTCGTGCCCAAGGACAAGCTCACCGAGGCGATGGTCATGGGCACGCCCGTGATCGCCCTGTGCGGCAAGGTGTGGGTGCCCAGCCGGGCCCCGGAGAAGTACCCCGTGTGCCCGGAGTGCAAGGAGATCTGGGAGCAGCTCAACCCCGGTGACGACCAGTCCGGTGGCGACTCGGGCTCCGACGGGTGACGGGGCGGCCTGACGCGCCGCTGCCCCCCGCGTGGCCCGACCGGGCCGCCTGGGGCACTGCGCCCTCCCTCCGTGCCTGGCAGCAGGCGGCGGTGGACCTCTACCAGTCCCGCCAGCCGCAGGACTTCCTCGCCGTGGCGACGCCCGGCGCCGGCAAGACCACCTTCGCGCTGACCGTCGCGGCCGACCTGCTCAGTCGTCGCGTCGTCGACCGGATCACCGTCGTCGCGCCGACCGAGCACCTCAAGACCCAGTGGGCCGAGGCGGCCGCGCGCGCCGGCATCCCGATCGACCCGGCCTACTCCGCCGGCAAGGGCAAGACCTCCGACGACTACGTCGGCATCGCGGTGACCTACGCCGGCGTCGCGGTCAACCCGCTCGCGATGCGCATCCGCACCGAGCGCTTCAAGACCCTCG
>CAZDAO010000319.1:0-4886 GCA_964503015.1 uncultured Nocardioides sp.
GCCGTCGCAGATCCCGGGCAGCCACCTCTGCTTCTGCTCCTCGGTGCCGTAGCGCGCGATCACCGTGCCGCAGATCGCCGGGCTGACGACCATCATCAGGAGCGGGCAGCCCTGCGCGGCGAGCTCCTCGCAGACCGCGGCCACGTCGCCGATGCCGCCGCCCCCGCCGCCGTACTCCTCCGGGATGTTGATGCCGAGGTAGCCGGCCTTGGCGATCTCGAGCCACAGCTCGGTGGTCTTCTCGCCCGAGCGGGCGCGCTCGACGAACCACTCGCGGCCGTAGCCGCTCGCCAGCCTGGCCACCTGGCGGCGCAGCTCCTGGCGCTCCTCGGACTCGGTGAAGCTGGTCATCCCATTTCCTTTCGACGTGGTTTCGAGGCTCGCTGCGCTCGCACCTCAACCACCGAGTGATTGATCGACGACTGCCAGGACCTCCCCGGACGCGACCTGCGCCCCGGGCTCGACGTTGATCTCGGTGACCGTGCCGTCGTGCGGTGCGGCCACGGTGTGCTGCATCTTCATCGCCTCCAGGACCAGCACGGCGTCGCCCGCCGCCACCTCCTGGCCTGCCTCGACCTTCACCGCGACCACCGTGCCCGGCATCGGCGCGAGCAGCGAGCCGCTCGCCACCGCGTCGGCCGGGTCGGTGAAGCGGGGCACCTCGCGCAGGCGGACGGACCGAAGCGGCCCGTCGACGTAGACCTCCCGCGTACCGGAGGAGCGTGCGACGTCGATCAGTCCGTCGTACCGCACGGTCACGCCGTCGACCTCCAGCCGCGTGCGGGTCGGCGAGACCTCCAGCACGGTCACGCCGTCCACGACGAACCCGTCGCGCGTGCCCCGCCACTCGACCGGCTCGTGGCCCTCGAAGGTGGTGCGCTGCGGCTGGCTGACGACGTTGCGCCAGGCGGCGGGGACGCCCTGCTGGACCGTACGCCGCGCCGCGTCGTCGGCGGCCAGCATGAGGGCTCCCGCGAGGAGCGCGGTGCGGTCGATGGACGGTGGGTCGCCAGGAGACTCAGCGGGAATCGGACGCGACTCCAGCCAGGTCGTGGTCATCTCGCCGGCCACGAAGACCGGGTCACTGAGGATCTCGACCAGCTGGTCACGATTGGTGGTGACGCCGTGGATCCGCGCCCGCCTCAGCGCGGCCACGAGCTGGCGGATCGCCTGCTCGCGGGTCGGCGCCCACGCCATCACCTTGGCCAGCATGGCGTCGTAGAAGGTCGAGACGTCGTCGCCGCTGGTGAAGCCGCTGTCGACCCGGACGCCCGAGCGCGCAAGCGGCCCGAACTCCACGTCGGCGGGCAGGTCGAAGGTGACGAGCCGTCCGCTCTGCGGGACGTACGCCGCGTCCTCGGCATAGAGCCTGACCTCGATCGCGTGCCCGCCTCGCCCCCCACCGGGGTATCCAGGGACGTTCTGGTCGTGAGCGGACGCGTCATCCGTCCATTTCGACCCTGGATGCCCGAGGTCGTGGCCCTCGGCGACCGCGAGCTGCTGCTCGACGAGGTCCACGCCGCGGACCAGCTCGGTGACCGGGTGCTCGACCTGGAGGCGGGTGTTCATCTCGAGGAAGAAGAACCGGTCGGTGGCGGGGTCGTGGAGGAACTCGACCGTGCCGGCACCGCGGTAGTCGATGCCCCGCGCGAGCCGCTCGGCCGCCTCACACATCGCCCGCTCGGTCCGCTCGGACAGCCCCGGTGCGGGCGCCTCCTCGACGACCTTTTGGTGGCGCCGCTGGACCGAGCAGTCGCGGGTGCCGAGCGCGACCGCGCCCGACGCGTCAGCCATGACCTGCACCTCGACGTGGCGTCCGGCCTCGACGTAGGGCTCGACGAAGACGGTGCCGTCACCGAACGCGGACAGCGCCTCGGCGCGTGCCGCCTCGACCTCGGCGTCGAGCCGGTCGAGGCTGCGCACGACCCGCATCCCGCGGCCACCACCGCCGGCGCTGGCCTTGACCAGCAGCGGCAGGTCGGCCTCCGTCGGGTGGTCGGGAGCACTCAGGACGGGCACACCGGCCTTCTCGGCGATCTCCTTGGCCCGCACCTTGTCGCCCATCGCCACGATGGCCTCGGGCGGCGGCCCGACCCACGTCAGCCCGGCGGCCACGACGGCGCGGGCGAAGTCGGCGTTCTCGGACAGGAAGCCGTAGCCCGGGTGGACCGCGTCAGCGCCGGACCGCCGCGCCGCCTCGACGACGAGGTCGATGCGGAGGTAGGTGTCGCCGGGCGCGTTGCCCGGCAGGCGTACGGCGTGGTCGGCCTCGGCCACGAAAGGCAGTCCGGCGTCCGCGTCGGAGTGGACCGCGACGGTCTCGATGCCGAGACGCCGGCAGGTCGCGAAGACCCGGCGGGCGATCTCGCCTCGGTTGGCGACCAACAACCTCCGGATCATTGCCGGCCTCCCTGGTTTCGACGCGCCTGTCGCGACCTCGTCGCTCGGTCGCGGGGCTTGCTCGACCTCGTCTCGCTGGCGCGACGCGCTCGTTTCTCGCACGCCGCTGCTCGCTTGATCACGTTCGGAACACCCCGAATCCCTGGGCGCCCTCGAAGGGCGCGTTCTCGATGACGCTGAGGCAGATGGCCAGCACGGTGCGGGTGTCGCGGGGGTCGATGACCCCGTCGTCGTAGAGCATCCCGGACAGCGCGTAGGGCAGGGACTGCTCCTCCACCATCGCCTCGACCATGGCGCGCATGCCGGCGTCGCCCTCCTCGTCGTACGCCTGCCCCTTGGCCTCGGCGGCCGCGCGGGCCACGATCGAGAGCACGCCGGCGAGCTGGGCGGGGCCCATCACCGCGGACTTGGCGCTCGGCCAGGTGAACAGGAAGCGGGGGTCGTAGGCGCGGCCGTTCATGCCGTAGTTGCCGGCGCCGTAGGAGGCACCCATGATCACGCTGAGGTGGGGCACCGTGCTGTTGGAGACGGCGTTGATCATCTGCGCACCGTGCTTGATGATCCCGCCCTGCTCGTAGTCCTTGCCCACCATGTAGCCGGTGGTGTTGTGCAGGAACAGCAGTGGTGTGTCGGCCTGGTTGGCGAGCTGGATGAACTGCGTCGCCTTCTGCGCCTCCTCCGAGAACAGCACACCCTGCGCGTTGGCGAGGATGCCGATCGGGCGGCCGTGCAGCTGCGCCCAGCCGGTGACGAGCGAGGTGCCGTAGAGCGGCTTGAACTCGTCGAACGGCCGCCCGTTGCGCTCGCTCGTGCCGTCGACGATCCGCACGATGACCTCGCGCGGGTCGAACGGCTCCTTGAGGTCGGTCGGAACGAGGTCCAGCAGGCCCTCGGGGTCTTCGTCGGGCTCGGCGAAGCCGAGCTGGTCGACCGCCGCGGACGCTGGACGCCCGGCATGCCGGGCGTCGAGCGGACCATGGGCCGCTCGACCGCCGGGACGGGCGGGCTTCGACCGGTTGAGGCGGGCGACGATGCGCCGCCCGATCCGGATCGCGTCGCGCTCGTCCTCGGCGAGGTAGTCGGCGAGCCCGGAGACCCGCGCGTGCATCTCGGCACCGCCGAGCGACTCGTCGTCGGACTCCTCGCCGGTCGCCATCTTCACCAGCGGCGGACCGCCGAGGAAGACCTTCGCGCCGCCACGGACGAAGACCGTGTAGTCGCTCATGCCGGGGACGTAGGCCCCGCCGGCGGTGGAGTTGCCGAAGACCAGGGCGATCGTCGGCTGCTTGCGCGCCGACGACCGGGTCAGGTCGCGGAACAGCTTGCCGCCGGGGATGAAGATCTCCTTCTGGGTCGGCAGGTCCGCGCCGCCGGACTCGACGAGCGAGATCGTCGGGAGGTTGTTCTCCTCGGCGATCTGCGAGGCGCGGAAGATCTTCTTCACCGTCCACGGGTTCGACGCGCCGCCCTTGACGGTCGGGTCGTTGGCGCTGATCAGGCACTCCACGCCCTCGACGACACCGATGCCGGTCACCACGGACGCGCCGACGGTGAAGTCCGAGCCCCATCCGGCCAGCGGCGACAGCTCGAGGAAGGCCGAGCCCGGGTCGAGGAGCAGCTCGATCCGCTCGCGCGCGGTGAGCTTGCCGCGGGCGTGGTGCCGCTCGACGTACTTCTCGCCGCCCCCGGCGACCGCGACGGCGTGCTGCGCGTCGAGGTCGGCGAGCTTCTCGAGCATCGCCTCGCGGTTGGTCGTCATGCTTCGAGCACCGCCCTCATCCGCTCCAGCGTGGTGCGCATCCCCTTCTTGTTCGTACGACGACGCAGCGGCCCGAGCACCAGCCAGTAGAGCCGCGTGGGGAGGTTCGTCCCGAGCCGGAAGTACTCGGTGACCAGGGTGCCGCCGTCCTTGGGCTCGAGCCGGTAGCCCCAGTTGTTGACGTTCATCTCGTCGGTGCCGACGGCGAACTCGAAGACCTCCTCGGGCACGCACTTCGTCACCCGGCACAGGCTCCAGTAGGTCGGGCCCACTCCGTTGCGCTTGACGTGGCCCTTGAAGTACGCCCCGACCTCGGGGCCCGTGGAGCCGCGGGTCCAGCGGGCCTCGAAGGTCTCCGGGCTGAACTCCCCGATCCGGGTCACGTCGCTGACGAGGTCCCAGACGGCGGCGGGCGGGGCGGCCATCCAGACCGACTCCTCGTCCCCGAGGGCAGGCAGCTTGATCATCGAATCATCCCATCGTTGGTTGAGGTGCGAGCGCGGCGAGCCTCGAAACCCATCATCCGCAGTAGCCCATCAGCTTGGCCGTCAGGTCGCGGAGCACCTCGTCGGCGCCGCCCCCGATCGGCAGCAGCCGGGCGTCGAGGTAGTGCCGCTCCACCTCGGTGCCGTGCATGTAGCCGGTGCCGCCGAAGAGCTGGACGGCCCGGTCGAAGAAGAAGGCGCCGCAGTCCTCCGCGCGCTGCATTGACACGGACGCCTCGCCG
>CAZDAO010000320.1:0-3046 GCA_964503015.1 uncultured Nocardioides sp.
ACCCTCGCCGAGGACGAGCCGGACCAGGCGGCGGACATCCTGTTCGGCGCGTGGACGTGCCTCGACCTCGAGGCGCGGTTCGCCACGGCGCTGCTCGAGCAGTGGGACGGTGGCGCGTGAGCGATCACCAGGACCGGGAGCGCGAGTTCGCCCACCCCGACATCGTCATCCAGCCCCACGGGCCGATGCTCGTGCGCGGGGCCGAGTCGATCCGCGACGAGTCGGGGACCGTGCACGCGGTCGACCGTCCGGTGGTGGCGCTGTGCCGCTGCGACAAGTCCAGTCGGCTGCCGTGGTGCGACGGCACCCACAAGGTCATCCCGCGCTGACCGGTCAGCGCCGGTCGATGCGCGCGAGGACCCCGCGCTCCTCCTGGCGTACCTCCACGACGGCGAGGCGACCCTCGGCGACCGACGGCTCGGCCTCCAGCACGTCGACCTGGCCGGTCGTGCCCAGCTGGAGCACCGCTGACCCGCCGGGCGCGAGGTGGCGGTCGACGACGGCGAGGCACGCCCGCGCCACGTCGAGGCCGTCGTCGCCCCCGTCGATGGCGGTCAGCGGGTCCTCCGGGAACCGGCCGGTGTCGGCCGCCGGCACCCACGGCGGGTCGGCGATCACGACGGGGAAGAGCTCGTCGTCGCGGACCGCCTCCTCGAGCCGGCCCTCCCGGACCTCCACCCGGTCGGCGATCCCGGCCGCGGCGGCGTTGGCGCGGGCGTAGTCGCACGCCACCGCGCTCGCGTCGACGCACACCAGCGGGCGCGAGGAGACCAGCACGGCGAGCAGGCCGATGTGGCCGGCGCCGGAGCACAGCTCGAGGACCGGCCCCGGCGGTGCGGTGGCCATCAGCTCGGCGGCCCAGGCCGACTGGGCGGCGGTCCACGCACGCGGGCGCAGCACGCGCTCGTCGAAGGCGATGGTCAGCGGGCCGAAGGCGATGTGCTCCGTCATCGCCGCCCCCGGAGCCGACGGGTGCGGTGCTCCCACAGCGCGGCCCGGGCGGCGTTGTTGCCCGCGGCGCCGTGCACACCACCGCCGGGGTGGGCGGAGGCGGAGGCCAGGAACAGCCCGGGTACGCCGGTCGCAGCGCGGCCCCGCATCGCGGGCACCGGCCGGAACACCAGCTCCTGGTGCAGCTGTGAGGTCCCGCCGTTGATCGCGCCGCCCACCAGGTTGGCGTTGCGGGCCTCGAGCTCGTGCGGACCCATCACGCGGCGCGCGGCGACCAGGTCGCCGAAGCCCGGCGCGCGGGCCTCGATGCGCGCCTGCATGCGGTCCGCGAAGCGCTCGCAGTCGTCGCGGTCCCACCGGCCGGTGATCCGCTCGCCGGCATCGCGCCGGGTCATCCCGGGCTGGGGGACGTGGGTGTAGGCCCAGAACGACTCGGTCCCGGCGGGGGAGCGGGTCGCGTCGCTGGTCGTCATCTGGCCGGTGAGCAGGAACGGCCGGTCGGGGACGACGCCGGAGGACACCTGGGCCAGCGTCTCGGTCATCTCCTCCACGGAGTCCGCGACGTGCACCGTGCCCGGCACCGCGTGGGGCCGTCCGGTCCAGGGGATCGGGCCGGTGAGGGCCCAGTCGACCTTCACCGTGCCCGGGTCGAGCTCGAAGTCACGCATGCCGCGCACCAGCCGGGGAGGCAGGTCCTCGACAGGGACCAGCCCCCCGAACAGCCGGGGGGCCACGACGTCGGCCAGCACCGCGCGGGCGTCGTACGACTCCCCGTCCCGGGTCTGCACCCCCGCGACGCGTCCGTCGCGGACGACGACGCGGGTGACCTCGTTGTCCGGGGCGACCTGGCCGCCGAGCGAGGTCAGCCGGGCGACGAGCGCGTCGGTCAGCGCCTGCGCGCCACCGCGGGGCACGGGGAAGCCGACCGTCTGGGCGAGCATCGTCATCAGCACCCCGAAGACCCCCGACCCGGGGGAGGAGAGCGGGAAGTCGGCGTGCCCGGCGTTGCCGGCGAGCAGCAGGCCGCCGGCGGGGCCGTCGAACAGCTCGCGACCGAGCGAGGAGGCCGGTGTCGCCAGGCGCCGGACGGTGTCGAGGCCGCCGGACCGGGCGAGGGCCGGGACCAGGCGGGCGCCGGCCCGGACCGGCGGGAACGGCGAGGTGAGGCCGTCCACCAGGGCGTCTCCGATGCGGTCCCAGGTGCGGCACAGGTCGAGCCACGCCTCGCCGTCCCCGGCGTGCTGGGCCTCGAGCCCCGCCGCGGTGTCCTCGCGGTCGCGGTGGAGCACGGCCCACTGGCCGTCGCCGAACGGGTTCCCCAGCACCGAGGGGGCGTGCTCCCACGCCAGGCCGTGCTCCTCCAGGCGCAGCGAGGTGATCGCGCGCGAGGCGCGCGCAAGCGGGTAGAAGGCGCTGAACGTGTCGTGCACGAAGTCCGGGTGCAGCTCGCGGTCGCTGCGCACCGCGCCGCCCACGGTCGGCTGGGCCTCGAGCACCAGCACGCTCCAGCCGGCGTCGAGGAGCACGTTGGCCGCGACGAGTCCGTTGGGGCCGGCTCCGACCACGACCGCATCGAAGCTGCGGCCACTCGCCGGGGTCACGTCGTACGACCCTCCACGACGTAGGCCAGGCGCCGCAACGCCTCGTCGTTGCGCACGTCGAGCTGGAGGTCGCGCAACGGCTTGGGCATCAGCAGGCCGGGTCCGGCGGTGGCGTCCTCGCTGATGGTCACCACCGTGGCGTCGCCGTCCTCGCGCAGGGTGAACTCGACGTGCGCCTCACCGGCGGGCCAGCCGCGGGCGCGGAGCAGCAGGCGACGGGGCGGCTCGACCTCCAGCACCTCGGTGTGGTCGTCGATGAGAAGGGGCCAGGAGCCCACGCTGTGGTGCAGGCGGGTGCCCACGGCCGGCCACCCGTCGTCGACCTCACGCATCCGGGACGCGCCCACCACGAACAGCGGGTAGAGCCAGCCGTCGGCGAGCACCGACCAGACCTTCTCGGGCGTCGCCCTGACCGGGCGGCTGCGGGTGCTCATGCGTCGGTCCCTCCCATGCTCGTCCACGTGCTCGTCCACGTGCTCGTCCACGTGCTCGTC
>CAZDAO010000320.1:3146-4876 GCA_964503015.1 uncultured Nocardioides sp.
TGCTCGTCCACGTGCTCGTCCACGTGCTCGTCCACGTGCTCGTCGTCACGGTGCCGTCGTACCCGCTCGCGGGCGCGCCATGCGTGGTGATGTGGGTCTACTCCGGCAGGGCGCCGGCCTCCAGCACGTGCTCGGCGACCACGCCGATCTTGATCCGCCGGTGCCGCGCCGCACCGCGCAGCTGGTTGAACGCCAGCACGGCGTCGACGGACTCCTTCGCCATGAGGTAGCCGACCGCGCGCTCGATCAGCACGCGGTAGTCCAGGGCGTACTGGAGCTGGCGGGCGAGCTCCCCGGCCGTGTGGGCCTGCAGCGCCGCGGCCAGCGTCGTCGCGATGACCTCGGCGTAGCGGCCGAGTGCGGCGACCTCGCTCTCGTCCCAGTCGTGGGGGTGCTCCTGGTAGACGTCGAGGGTGCCGACCGGGATGCCGCCCATGCGCACCGGGACGCCGAGCACGGCCCGCACCGGCTGGTCGGCCAACCTGGCCGCGAGCACGGGCCACCGCCCGGCCTCGGCGGTGATGTCGCGGGTCGTGACGACCCTGTCCTTGACGAACGCCTCGGTGCACGGGCCTTCCCCGGCCTCGGCCTCCGTGGTCTCCAGGATCCGCCCGGGTCCGTCGCTCGCGGCGACGTAGGCCAGCACGTCCTGCTCGTCGGCGATCAGCAGCCCGGCGCCCCCGACGCCGAAGAGGTCGACGCAGGCCGCCACGACCTGCTCGAGCGCGGTGAGCAGCCTGCCGTCGTCCGCGGTGGACCGGGTGAGTCGGAGGATGCTCTCGGCAAGGGCGGCGTCGTCGATGCTCACGGTGCCAGATCATTCCCCGTCGCGGCTGCCGGAGGCCAGCGCGACGCGGGCAGGTGCCGCGCGAAGCCGTTGAGGATGGCCCGGTCGGTGCTGTCGGCGGACCCGTCGTGGACGGCGACCAGCACCCGGGCCACGGTCCGGACCTTGGTGTTGCTGTCCTGCGAGATGCGCAGGAGCGTGCGCCAGGCCTGCTCGGTGCTGCACTCGTAGCGAGCGGACAGCAGGCCGATGGCCATCCCGATGGCGCGCTGCGACTGGACGGCGGCCTGCAGCTGCGCGATCTCCTCGCGCAGCGCGGGATCGGGCTGCTCAACGGGGTCGACCGGCCCGCCCGTGGATATAGGTGTCCCAGACATCGTCACCTCTCAATGACGTCGGTCCGCGGACACAGGGCGGAGCTCGAAGATCGAGCCTGATGAGTCTACAAGGGATGACTGACAGCGCCGGTCGGCACGACGGTGGAGAGATCTCTGCTCGGGATCGGGGCGACGTTCACCTGAGACTTCGCTTTGCGGCTGGCCAGGTGGTCCAGACCATGCCACAGTCGGGGTATCGCCTTGCTGGAGACCACGGCAAGCGTCACCTGCATGTGAAGGGAGCGAGCCGTGGTCCCCACCATGACCGTCCGCGATCAGCACCCTGCTTCACCGTCCGCCGTCGAAGCCGGACGACACGCCCCGGTCGACGTCCTCATCGAGGACAACGTCCCCCTGGCCCGGTCGATGGCCGCCCGCTACCGCAACCGCGGCATCGACCTCGACGACCTCGAGCAGGTCGCCCTGCTCGGCCTGACCAAGGCCGCGCAGCGTTTCGACCCCGACGCCGGCCACGACTTCCTGTCGTACGCCGTCCCCACCATCCGCGGCGAGCTTCGCCGGCACTTCCGCGACGCCGGCTGGATGGTCCGCCCGCCCCGGCGGGT
>CAZDAO010000321.1:0-4870 GCA_964503015.1 uncultured Nocardioides sp.
CCCTTGACCATCTTGCCGGGGATCATCCAGTTCGCGATGTCACCGTTGGCCGAGACCTGCATGGCACCGAGGATCGCGGCGTCGATCTTGCCGCCGCGGATCATCCCGAACGACTGCGCGGAGTCGAAGAAGGACGCGCCCTTGCGCAGCGTCACCGTCTCCTTGCCCGCGTTGATGAGGTCGGGGTCCTCCTCGCCCTCGAAGGGGTACGCCCCCACGCCGAGGATGCCGTTCTCCGACTGCAGCACCAGCTCCACGTCGTCGGCGACGTAGTTGGGCACCAGCGTGGGCAGCCCGATGCCGAGGTTGACGTACGACCCGTCCTTGAGCTCCGAGGCCGCCCGCGCCGCCATCTCCTCACGCGTCCATGCCATCTCGCTCAGCCTCCCAGTCCGTGCGTCGCCGCGTCGTCGACCAGCGCCTCGGTGGAGGAGTCCGGTCGCGGTCGCGTGGTGACCTTCTCGATCCGCTTGTCGGCGGCCTGCTCGGGGGTGAGCTCCACGACCCGCTGGACGTAGACGCCCGGGGTGTGGACCTCGGCCGGGTCGAGCTCGCCCGGCTCCACGAGGTGCTCCACCTCCGCGATCGTCACCCGCCCGCACATCGCGGCCAGCGGATTGAAGTTGCGCGCGGACTGGCGGTAGACGAGGTTGCCGTGCCGGTCGCCCTTCCAGGCCCGCACCAGGCCGAAGTCGGCGACGATGGCCTCCTCGAGGACGTACTCCTTGTCCCCCTCTGCCGTCGCGAAGACCTTGGTCTCCTTCGGCGGCGAGGAGACGATCACGTTGCCCTCGGTGTCGTACTTCCACGGCAGGCCGCCCTCGGCGACCTGCGTGCCGACGCCAGTGGCGGTGTAGAAGGCGGGGATGCCCGAGCCGCCGGCCCGCATCCGCTCGGCCAGCGTGCCCTGCGGGGTCAGCTCGACCTCCAGCTCACCGTGCAGGTACTGCCGGGCGAACTCCTTGTTCTCCCCGACGTACGACGAGATCATCCGGCGCAGCCGCTTCTGGAACAGCAGCCGCCCCAGGCCCCACTCGTCGACGCCGCAGTTGTTGGAGACCGCCTCGAGGTCGGTCGTGCCCGCCTCCAGCAGCGCGTCGATGAGGACCGACGGGATGCCGCACAGTCCGAAACCGCCCACGGCGATGGTCGCGCCGTCCGGGATGTCGGCGACCGCGTCGGCTGCCGAGGTGACCACTTTGTCCATGCCCGGCACCCTAGCGGCCCTGTGATGGGCGCCACTGTGTGGGCCTGAGCCACAGTTCGTACGCCGCGGTGTGGCTGGTGGACCCTCGCTATCCTCGGCCCTGTGACCGCTCCAACCGATCGGCCGGTCGACTGGCCCCGCGTGCGGCTGCACGTGGTCACGGGCAAGGGCGGGACCGGCAAGTCGACCGTCGCCGCCGCCCTCGCGATGGCGCTCGCGTCCACCGGGCGCAACGTCCTGCTGTGCGAGGTCGAGGGCCGCCAGGGCATCGCCCGGATGTTCGACACCGACCCGCTCCCCTACGAGGAGCGCCGCATCGCCAAGGGTGCGCCCGACGAGGACGGCCGCGCCGGGCAGGTGCACGCGCTGCACATCGACCCCGAGTCGGCGCTGCTGGAGTACCTCGCGATGTACTACAAGCTCGGTCGCGCCGGGAAGGCGCTCGACCGGTTCGGCGTCGTTGACTTCGCCACCACGATCGCGCCCGGGGTGCGCGACGTGCTGCTCACCGGCAAGGTGTACGAGGCCGTCCAGCGTCCCCGCGGCGGTCGCCACAAGGACCAGATCACCTACGACGCGGTCGTGCTCGACGCGCCACCCACCGGCCGGATCTGCCAGTTCCTCGGGGTGAACTCCGAGCTCGCGGGCCTGGCCAAGGTGGGACCGATCAAGTCCCAGGCCGACAAGGTGATGGAGCTGCTGCGCTCCGACCGCACCGCCGTGCACATCGTGACGATCCTGGAGGAGATGCCGGTCCAGGAGACCCACGACGGCATCGCGGAGCTGCACGCAGCCGGGCTGCCCGTCGGCGGCATCGTGGTCAACCTGGTCCGCCCCCAGGACCTGAGCGCCAGTGCGCTGGAGCAGGTGCGGGAGGACCGCGTCGACCCGACGGCCGTCGCCTCGGACCTGGCCCGCGCCAAGGTCGACGTCGACGCCGAGCTGGTCGCCTCGCTCGTCGCCGAGGCACGCGACCACGCCGTACGCCGCCAGCTCGAGGACGAGCAGCGCGCCCTCGTGTCCGCGGAGGGCTTGCCGACCTACGAGCTGCCCCGCCTGGCCGGCGGCATCGACCGCGGCGCGCTCCTCGAGCTCGCCCAGCAGCTGCGAAGGCAGGCCATGGCATGAACGTGACTGCGCCCGTCCTCGACGTCGACGCCCTGCTCGACGACCCGCACACCGAGATCATCGTGTGCTGCGGCTCGGGTGGCGTCGGCAAGACCACCACGTCCGCCGCCCTGGCCCTGCGCGCCGCCGAGCGGGGCCGCAGGGTCGTGGTCCTCACCATCGACCCGGCGCGCCGGCTGGCGCAGTCGATGGGCATCGAGCAGCTCGACAACACCCCGCGCCCGGTGGCCGACGTCGACCACGCCGCAGGCGGTTCGCTCGACGCGATGATGCTCGACATGAAGCGCACCTTCGACGAGGTGGTCGAGAGCCAGGCCAGCCCGGAGAAGGCACGGCAGATCCTGGAGAACCCGTTCTACGTCGCGCTCTCGAGCTCGTTCGCCGGGACCCAGGAGTACATGGCGATGGAGAAGCTCGGCCAGCTCCACCGGCAGGCCCGGCAGGACGACAGCTACGACCTGATCGTGGTCGACACCCCGCCCTCGCGGTCCGCGCTGGACTTCCTCGACGCGCCCGAGCGGCTGTCGAGCTTCCTCGACGGCCGGTTCATCCGGCTGCTCCTCGCCCCCGCGCGGGGGCCGGCCCGGTTGATGACCGCCGGCTTCTCGGTGGTGACCAACGCGCTCACTAAGGTCCTCGGCGCGCAGGTGCTGCGCGACATGCAGACCTTCGTCGCAGCGTTCGACACCCTCTTCGGCGGCTTCCGCCAGCGCGCGGACCAGACCTTCGCGCTGCTGCAGGCCGACGGCACGGCGTTCCTCGTCATCGCCGCACCGGAGCCCGACGCGCTGCGCGAGGCGGCGTACTTCGTGGACCGGCTCACCGACGACGACATGCCCCTGGCGGGACTGGTCGTCAACCGGGCCAGCCCCTCCGCACGCACCGAGCTGTCGGCCGAGGAGGCGATCACCGCCGCCGACCGGCTCCGGTCCGGCGACTCCTCGTCGCTGACCGCCGGGCTGCTGCGGCTGCACGCCGACCGGATGCGGATCATCGAGCGTGAGGCGCACCTGCGCGAGCGGTTCGCCGCGTCGCACCCGGCCGTGGCGACCGCGGTCGTGCCGGCGATGGCCGGCGACGTCCACGACCTCGACGGGCTGCGGGCGATCGGCGAGCTCCTCGCCGACCAGACCTGAGCGGTCCCTCCTCCAACAGGGGAGTCGAGGAGGAACGCCCCCTCAGACGTTGACGGCGGGCGACTCGACCTTGGTGCGGGCGGTCTCGAGGATGGTGCGCCACGACGAGCCCGGGCGCCGGCGGAGCAGCGCACGGCGCTCACGCTCGGTCATCCCGCCCCAGACGCCCCACTCGATCTGGTTGTCCAGCGCCTCGGCCAGGCACTCGGTGCGCACCGGGCACCCGGCGCAGACCTGCTTGGCCTTGTTCTGCTCGGCGCCCCGCACGAACAGAGCGTCAGGCGTGTCGCCCTTGCACGCGGCGCGTGATGCCCAGTCCTCGACCCACATTGTCATTCCCCACGATCTTTGTGCGAGCCGGCTGGCCGCCCCCATAGCGGCCATTCCCGACTCGGCTTGAAAAGTAAACGAACCGCCGGGGGCGGCGTCAGGGCCAGGTGGCTCAAATCGCATAGTCCGATGTGACTAGGTCCCAGCGCGCGTGGAATTCAGGTGGTATGGCCCCGCCCCCGTACCCTGAGGGCATGTCTTCCCGCCCTGAGCGCCCCCACGGACGCCCCGACGCCGGTCGCGTCGCCTCCCACCTCGCGGTGATGGGCGCCGTCGCGGTCGTGATGGGCGTCCTCACCGCCTGCCTCGCCATCCCGTTCGCGGGCCTGGTCGGCGTGGCCGCCAAGGACGTCAGCAAGGGGATGGTCAACCTCCCCGAGTCGCTCGAGGCCAAGGACCTGTCGCAGAAGACCCGGATCTACGACGCCAACGGCAACCTGATCGCCTCGCTCTACGACCAGAACCGGATCAACGTCCCGCTCAAGTCGATCTCGCGGCCGATGGTGAAGGCCATCGTCGCGATCGAGGACTACCGCTTCTACGAGCACGGCGCGCTCGACCTCAAGGGCACGCTCCGCGCCTTCATCACCAACCAGGCCAACGGCGGCGCCGTGCAGGGTGGCTCCTCGATCACCCAGCAGATGGTCAAGCAGACCCTGCTCTACCAGGCGGAGACCGACGAGGAGCGCAAGGCCGCGACCGAGGAGACCTACGCCCGCAAGATCCGCGAGCTGCGCTACGCCATCGCGTTCGAGCAGAACTACAGCAAGGACTGGATCCTCGAGCGCTACCTCAACATCGCCTACTTCGGCGACGGCGCCTTCGGGGTCCAGTCCGCCGCGGTCCACTTCTTCTCCAAGAACGCCAAGGACCTCAACCTCCTCGAGGCGGCCACCCTCGCCGGGCTGGTCAAGAACCCCGTCGGCTACGACCCGATCGACAACCCCGAGCGCGCCGAGAGCCGCCGCAACGTCGTCCTCGACCGCCTCGCCCAGCTCGGCGTGCTGACGGAGAAGAAGGCCGAGCGGCTGAAGAAGACGCCGATCAAGAAGACCCTCAAGGTCAAGAA
>CAZDAO010000322.1:0-4868 GCA_964503015.1 uncultured Nocardioides sp.
TCGATGCGCTTGTCGCGCGGGAGGTCAACACCAACGAGGCGTGCCATGTGGCGGTTTCCTTGTCTGTTCTCGCATCGGTTTCGGTTCGTGTCGCGTCCCATCCCGCCTCGGGTGGGCTCCGGCCGGTGCTCCGGAGGTGACTTCGACTCAGGCGGTGCCTGGCCTAGCGATCACGTTGTATTGAGTTGCTGTGGTCCTGCTGAGGTTCAGGCCCGCTTGCCGCAAGCGGCTGCGCGGCTCGCGATGAGCGTTCAGCTCCGGCTGCGCCGTATCTGAACGCTCACACTCAGCCCTGCCGCTGCTTGTGGCGGGGGTTCTCGCAGATGACCATGACCCGGCCGTGACGGCGGATGACCTTGCACTTGTCACAGATGGGCTTGACGCTCGGGTTGACCTTCATGTCAACACATTCCTTGCTACTCGGCTGACGGCTTACTTGTAGCGGTAGACGATCCGACCCCGGGTGAGGTCGTACGGCGAGAGCTCCACCACGACCCGGTCCTCGGGGAGGATCCGGATGTAGTGCTGTCGCATCTTGCCGCTGATGTGCGCGAGCACCTTGTGCCCGTTGGCCAGCTCCACACGGAACATGGCGTTGGGAAGGGCCTCCACGACGGTGCCCTCGATCTCGATCACGCCTTCTTTCTTCGGCATGTCCTCCACAATCTGTTGTCTGTTGCCTACCGTGGCCCGGGAACCGCCCGGCTCCTGCTCGCAGGTGGCCGGTGGACCTCGTGGGCGGGTCCGGGAGCCTCTTCCCGGGCACGCACCGATCCGTCACGCTGGACGAGTCGATCGCGATTCCGGGCAGCCGCGAGGCACCACGAAACACAGCCCACGTTGGGCCGACGCACCAGTTTAGTCAGGCGCTCCTCGAGAACGCCAATCAGCGAGCCTGCGCAGCCGCTCCACGGCTCCGGTGGCCCGCCCGCCGGCCGGGTCGTCCTCCCCCGTCGCCACGGTCGCACCGCGCGGCGCGGTGCGGCGCAGCGAGCGCAGGCTGACCGCCGCCCGCAGCCGCTGCCAGCGGCCCACGTCCTGCGACATCGCCCGCCGCTCGGCGTCGACGGTCTCCCAGTACGACGCCGCCGCGGCCGCCTCGGGCGCGCTCGGGCCGAACACGAAGCTGTCCGCGCGCCGGGCGAGCGCGCCTGCCTGCGCCGACACGATGCCGACCGACTGCTCACGCCTGGTGACCGTGGGGCCGAGCGGCACCACCTGACCGAGGTCCCGGGCGTGGTCGACGAGCTCACGCCAGGCGCCCACGAAGCGTGCCGACGCGGACTCCGCGCTCCGCCGCCGGTGACGACGCCAGGCCTTGAACGCCACGATCGAGCCGAGGACCAGCGCGGCGAGCAGGAGCGGGAGGCCGACGTACCTCAGCACGGCGCCCACCCAGCCGGGCAGGCCGGGGATGAGGCCCTCGTCCTCCTCGG
This sequence comes from uncultured Nocardioides sp., assembly GCA_964503015.1. Classification (GTDB taxonomy): domain Bacteria; phylum Actinomycetota; class Actinomycetes; order Propionibacteriales; family Nocardioidaceae; genus Nocardioides. The sequence continues at coordinate 1,437 of CAZDAO010000322.1, forward strand.
CCTTCTTGCGGGTCGCCTTGCGCTCCTTGAGGTCGGCGTCGCTCTGCTCGCCCGCGTCGGACGGCGGCGGGATGGGGTTCGGCGGCGGGATGACCGTGCCGGACATCGGCGTGTTGGTCTCCGGCACCTGGTCGGCCGGTGGCGTGCGCGACATGAAGGCGTCGGTGGGCAGGGTGCGCCACGAGCCGTCCGCGGCCCGCAGCTCCACCCACGCCGACACGTCCTTGCCCATGACGCGTCCGCCCTCGGGCACCTCGGCGCCGAGCACGACGCGGGCCGGCACGCCGATGTCGTTGGCGATCAGCGCCATGGTCGCGGCGTACTGCTCGTCGTTGCCCACGATCTGCGGGGCGTTGACGAACTCGTCGGACAGCCGCCACACGCTGTGGCCGCCGACGTACATGCGCTCGGTGCGGCCCACGCCGTCGGAGTACTTGCCCTCGGAGCGCAGGTGCTCGGCGGCCGCGAAGACGCGGTCCATGGGATCGCTGCCGGCCTGCTCGGTCCACTTCTCGGCGGGGGCCTGGATGAACGCCGCGCCCGGCGGCAGCGCGGTCACCTCGGCAGAGCCGACCGTCTCCGGCGACAGGTCGTCGTCGGGCTCGACCGCGCTGAAGGAGTAGCGGTCGCCGGGCCGGAGGCCACTGGGCACGACCGCGGTGGAGGTCGCGAGGTTGTAGCGGAAGACCTCGGCCTTCTCGCGTGCGTCGGCGGTCTCGAAGTGCATCGAGCGGAGCGCCCCGACCGTCGGCAGCCACACGCCGGACCAGCCCTCGCCGAGGGTGACCGTGACGTCGACCTCGCGGCCCTCCACGGGGTTGTCGATCGTGGACGACACGCGCTGGAACGAGTCGTCGGCCGCGCCCGGGAGCGCGTCGTCGGTCGCCCCCCACACCATGCCGTCGTACCGGTCCATCGTCGCGAAGCGCACCAGGGTGCCCGGCTCGACGCCCTCGATGTCGAACAGCGCCTTGTCGTAGACGTTGCTGTCGTCCTTGCCGCCCTGGAGGTCGATGTACTTGCGGAAGCCGGCGAGCGGCGAGGGGTAGCGCCCGATGTCGAAGGGCGGCTCGACCCAGTTGCGGGCGACGGTCCGGTCGGCGTCGGTGCCCGCCATCCAGGCGCTGGCCGGGAAGGCAAGCGCCGCCGCGAGCGCGAGCATCAGCACGGCACCGGCGGCGCGGACGTAGGACGTGCTGCCACCCTGCACCGCGGCACTGGCGCGGCGAGCACGGAGCGCCAGCCAGGCGAGGGCCAGGCCGGCGTAGACCGTGCCCTGCACGAGCAGCGACTGCGGGTGCCGCACGCCGACGACGAGGACGGCGGACAGCACCACGGTCATGCCGACCACGGGCAGCGCGGCCGCGAGCCAGGCGCGGCGCACGGGCAGGTGTGCGAGGCCGAGACCGGTGAGTCCGGCGACCATCCCCGACAGCCACGGCAGCACGAGGAGCGGACCGTCGCCGTCGACCGGCGGCAGCGTGGTGAGCAGGTCCTTCCAGCCGAAGATCGCCTCGTCGGCCACCCGCCCCAGCGTGGACGCGCCGGGCAGCACCGCGGCGTCGCCGAGCGAGCGCAGGCACAGCGGTCCCCCGAGCAGGAAGAACACGACCAGGCAGATCGCGACGGCCGACAGGACGGGCCAGCCGGCTGCCCGGGTCAGGTGGGTGACCACGACGGCCACCAGCGCGCCGAGCATCCCGACCACGAGGTACGACGACCCGGTGAAGGACGAGCCGAACGCGCTCAGGGCCACCCCGGCCAGCGCGAGGGTGGAGGCGATGTCGACCCAGGAGTGGCGGTCGGGCAGCAGCGGGTGGGACCGGACGCGGGTCCGGGTGCCGGTCGTGGCCGCGCTGCGGCGGGCGCGAGGCGCGCTCACCGGACGCTCCAGCGCAGGAGGCCGCCGAGGTCCTCCTTGGCGGCCAGGTGCAGCACGGGCAGCCCGCCCGTCTCGGTGACGCGGCTGTTGCCCTCGGGGTCGACCACGATCCCGAAGCGCCGGACCTCGGGCGGGAAGGCGGCTGCCGCCCTCAGCACGTCGGTGAACTCGGTGCCGCTGCCGCCGACGAAGAACGCGAGGCTGGTGTCGGGCGCCAGCGAGCTGGCCTGGCGGCCGGACTCCACCAGCCCGCGGTCGCCGAGCTCGGCGCGACAGACCGCGTCGAGCGCCAGGTGCCCGTCGGAGCCCGTCGAGGCGTGCCGGCCGCACACGAAGGAGACGTCGAACTCGTCGAGCACCGCGCGCACGGCGATGGAGGCGGCGACGGCCATCGCGGTCTCGAAGTCCTCCGGGTCGGCCCAGGCCGACGTCTGGTCGTCCACCACGATCGTGGCGTGGCTGCGGCGGGTGTCGAGGTACTGGCGCACCAGCAGCGCTGACTCGCCGGTCGAGGCCATCACCTTCGCCGAGGAGCGCCAGTGGATGTGTCGCAGGTCGTCGCCGGGGACGTACTCGCGCAGGGCGTGGAAGGCGAGGTCGCTCTGGCTCACCGCGTCGGTGGAGACGCCCTCGAGGTCGCGCAGCAGGCCGGCCCCCAGCGACTCCATCGGGATCAGGTGCGGGCGCACCAGCACCTCTCGCACGGGCGTCCAGACCATGTCGCGGGAGAAGAGCCCGACCGGGTCGCCGCGGCGCGTCATCGCCGGGCCCACGGTGATCACGCCGCGGCGCTCGGTGCGGATCGTGAACGACTCCTCGTGCGCGGCACCGGGAGCCAGCGAGCTGATGCCGTAGCGGTGGACGGCCGACCCGACGGGCACCTCGAGGGTGGTGGGCACCAGGCGGTTCGCGGCGCGGTTGACCACGAGCACGCCGGCCGCCACGGACTCGCCCGCCGCCACCCGCTCCGGCTGGAGGCGCAGGTCGACCGAGACCGAGGTGCGCCCGAGCAGGAACGGCACGGCGAGGACGAGCAGCAGCAGGCACGCGGTGCCGAGCACGGCGAGCTCGCGCCACGCCGTGAACGTCGCGACCATCGCCGCGCCCAGGCCGAGCCCGAGGACCAGCCAGCCGATCGGCTTGATGACCTCGAGCGCATCGTTCAACCGCTGCCTCATGGAAGTGCTAGGCCCCCACGCGGTCGGTCGGCGGGGCGACGGCGTCGAGCAGGCGGGAGATCACGGTCTGCACGTCGACACCGCTGAACTGGGCCTCCGCGTCGAGCAGCAGGCGGTGCGAGAGCACCGGCTCGGCGAGGTCCTTGATGTCGTCGGGCACGACGTGGTCACGCCCGTCGGCCGCTGCCCAGGTCTTGGCCACCCGCACGAACGCCAGGCAGCCGCGGGCCGAGAGCCCGAGCTTGACGTGCGGCTGGCGGCGCGACTCCTCGGCCAGCTCGGCGACGTAGCCGACCACGGCCGGGTCGACGTACACCTCGTCGGCCAGGCCGCTCATCTGGTTGCCATAGATCCCGAACGCTTCCTCCGTCT
>CAZDAO010000323.1:0-2277 GCA_964503015.1 uncultured Nocardioides sp.
GCTCGGCCGCCCAGACGGCGAAGGCGTGGTCGTCGAGGGCAGTGGGATCGATCATGATCTGCAGCCTAGCGACGCGCCGTGGCCTCCTCGGAGGCAGTCGGGACCGCGCGCGGGCGGGGCACCAGGTCGGCGCCGTCGCCCACCTCGTGGACCTGCCGGAGCATGGCGACCGCCTCCAGCTGGGTCCGGGCGCCGAGCTTGCCGCGGAGCGTCTTCACGTGGCTGCGGACGGTGCCGCTGGTCACGCCGAGCAGCTCCGCGACCTCACGCACCCGGCGGCCGGAGGCGAGGAGCTCGAGGACCCGGAGCTGCTGCGGGGTGAGCGTCCGGACGGCCTGCACGAGGTGCTGGCGCCTGTCAAGCGCCTTCGCCCACGCCTCCCGCATCTCGGCCCTTTTCTCAAGATCCATCAAGCGCTCCCCGGAGGCGAACCGCCGGACGACCGCCGCGAGCTGGAGCACCGAGGTCGTCATCGACACGACCTCGACGGCCTCGCCCTCGAGCAGACCGCCCCACCACGGGGCCGGCGGACCCGCGGTGACCACCGCGACCCGCGCGTCGCCGAGGGCGAGCAGGCGGGTGATCTTCTCCCGGACCCCGCGACTGTCGAGGGCGTCGAGGATGACCACCACGTGCACGGTCGACCCCTGGGAGACCGCGATCTGCGCCTCGTGGACGAACGTCTCCCACGGATGGACGGTGACCGGCATGCCCTCCGCGCCCAGCGCGGCGCCCACCGCCTGCGAGACGAGGAGGTGCGGGGACACGACCCAGGGCGGCGCACCGAGGTCACCTCCCGCCGGCGCGTCGTCGCGATCGCGTCCCGATACGCCCATCACTTCTCCCTCGCGCAAGACGTCGGGCTCCACCCTGAGGGTGGAACACCGCACCCGCGGACGCCAGACGTGCAATGTGCACCGTTTTGGGGAGACGGTCGCCACAGCCCACCTGACGGTCTTGAAGGGCCCTGCCGATCTGCTGGGTGCTGTCTCCAGAGAGCCTTGACGAAGACTTCAGGAGTCCTCAACACGGCGGACCAGACCGCCTTTGCCACGTTTTCGGTAGGCACCCACAATCCATGGACACCCCCACACACGGCACCACCCGCCCTCCCGGGCAGACCTCGGGGACGACGGGAGACGGGGCCGGAGCACCTGGACCGCCAGCAGAGATCGGCGGTCGGACAACAGTCAGCGTCATCACATGGGGGAAGCACATGAGTGGGGAGATCATCGGGGGAGGGCACCGCCGTCGGGCGGTGCTGGCCACGGGGCGCGGGGGGCCTCGTGGGACCACGATCGGGCGCAGGGCGAGCAACGACGTCCTGGCCAGGTGGGTGGTCGCAGCAGCTGCGCTGGTGGCGGGACAGGCCCTGCTCCTGTCGCTGCTGACCTTCGGCGCCGCGACGTCGCGTGACGTCGCCGACCTGGCGTCGCAGCTGGCCGTGGCCGTGCTCGGCGTGGTGCTCGTGATGGGCGCCCTCATCGGGGTGCGACGCGCCACCGCCCTGGAGCAGAGGCGCGTGGCGGAGGTCGACCAGATCCTGGACGCCACCACCCGCGACCAGCGCGAGCAGCTCCACGAGCTGCGCAGCACCGTGGCCGGACTGGTGAGCGGGTCGGCCCTGCTCGACAACCCGGACATCCCGGCCGAGACCCGTCAGCACCTGTGGGCCTCCGTGCGGCGCGAGCTCGACCGCATGGAGCGGCTGCTCAGCAAGAAGGAGGAGCCGGCCGCCGAGATCGACCTCGACGAGGCCCTCGGTCACATCCTCGACCTGCAGCACCTCAAGGGACGCCGGGTCGAGTTCCGCAGCAACGGCACGAAGGTGCGGGCCCGCTACGACGCGCTCGCCGAGACCGTCAACATCCTGATGGACAACGCGGTCACCCACGGTGGCAGCGAGCGCAGCGTCGTCGAGGTGGTGCAGCGCGACGACGAGACGGTGGACATCCGGGTCACCGACGACGGGTGCGGCATCCCCGAGGAGCGCCGCACCGAGATCTTCGCGTGGGGCGAGAAGGGCGAGGAGTCGCCCGGTGAGGGAATCGGCCTGCACCTGGCCCAGCGCCTGATGAGCGAGGACGGCGGGTCCCTGCGACTCGCCGAGGACCAGGGTGTGGGCTCGTCCTTCGTCATCACGCTCCCCGCCGCACGGCGGTCCGAGGAGAACGTGATCGCGGGCGAGCCGACCGGCACGACCGCGCACGGCGCCCTGAGCAGGATCGTGGAGGACAGCCATGCATGGCTCCGCTCGGGCTGACCACCGCGTCCTGA
>CAZDAO010000323.1:2377-4851 GCA_964503015.1 uncultured Nocardioides sp.
GGATCGTGGAGGACAGCCATGCATGGCTCCGCTCGGGCTGACCACCGCGTCCTGATCATCGACGACCACGTCCTCTTCGCGGAGTCCCTCGAGCTCGCGCTCTCCCTCGAGGGCTACGACGTGCGCCGGCTCGAGCTGCCCGCCGAGGGCGGCTCCATGGCCACGCTGCGCTCCCTCGCCCTGCGGGCCAACCCCCGCACGGTGATGCTCGACCTCGACCTCGGGCGGTTCGGCGACGGGATGAACCTCATCGCGCCACTGGCCCGTGCCCACGTCAACGTCGTGGTGCTGACCGCGTCGGAGGACGTCGGGCGCTGGGGCGGCTGCATGCGGATGGGCGCTCGCAAGGTGCTCCCGAAGAGCGGGGCCCTCCAGTCGGCGCTCGCGACCGTGCGCCGGCTCCACCAGGGGCTCCCGGTCATCGGGCGCGAGGAGCTGGAGTCCCTGCTCGACGCATGGGCCCGCGACCGCCAGGCACACGACGACATCCGCCGACGCCTCGACCTGCTCACCCCGCGCGAGCGCCAGGTGCTCGGGGCGCTGATCGACGGACGCACGGTGCGCACCATCTCCCAGGACAGCGTGGTGTCGGAGGCGACCGTGCGCACCCAGGTGAAGTCGATCCTCAACAAGCTCGAGGTCTCCTCGCAGCTGGCCGCGGTCGGGATGGCCAACCAGATCGGGTGGCGGCAGGGCGCCTGAGCGCGCCCTGCCGGCCCGGTCCCTGCGTGGCTTTGCCGCATTTACGGCATGCCGCGGGGCGGGCGAATTCCTAGGGTCGAGGCATGCGGTGCCTGGGGAGGCACGTGCCACGTTGGGTCACATGGGGGGCATCACATGACCGAAGCAGTCACGGTGCAGTCGACGATCACCGACGCGCTGACGGACTCGCCGGCGCGGCGCAGTCGCATCATCGCCGTGCCGCGGCCCCGCACCGAGCACGCGCCCACCGTCCAGGCCCCTTCCGCTCGCCGGCGCACCGGCTGGGACGCCCGGATCCGGGTGGTGACGGAGTGGACGGCCCTGTCGGCCGTCGCGGCCACCCTCGCCCTGCAGGTCCGGCTCCCGCTCTGGATCGCACCCCTCGCGGCCGCCAGCTGGGTGCTGGCCCTGGCCGCTGTGGGTCACTACCGGCGCACCACGCTGGGTGACACTCGGGCCGCAGCGTTGCTGCGCATCGCGAAGACAGGCGCGATCGCCCTCCTGGTCGCGGTGGCGGGCACCCCCCTGTCGACAGGAGCGGCCGCCCCCGCCGCACTGTCGGTGCTCGTCATCGCCCTCGTCCTCACCCACGCCGTCCTCGTCCTCGTGGCCGGCCGCCCCCGGGCCCGCATCGTGCTGGCGGGGCACCCGCGCGACATCCGCGACGCCCTCGTGGAGCTCCGGACGGTCAATCGCGACGACGTCGTCGCGGTCTGCCTGACCCGCCGCAGCAACCTGCCGTTCCTCGACATCCCGACCTACCTCGGCCTCACCGAGGCGGTGCCGGCGCTTGTCGCCGAGGAGGCCGACGCACTGGTCGTGCTGCCCGGCCGGCACACCGCGCCGGTGGCGCTGCGCCGCCTGCAGTGGGAGGTCGCCTCGGTCGGCGGCGAGATCTACCTCGGCACCGGCCTCCTTGACGTGGAGCCGCAGCGGGCCCGGGTCGTGTCGACCGCCGGCCTCGACGTGCTGCACGTCGCCCCGGCCGCCCTTGACAGCCCGCGCCGCATCGTCAAGGACGTCGTCGAGCGCACCCTCGCGCTGGGCGCCCTGGTGGCGTTCCTGCCGCTGCTGGGGGTGCTGTGCCTGCTGATCCGCCGCCAGAGCCCCGGCCCCGCGCTGTTCCGCCAGGAGCGCGTCGGGCGCGACGGCCACCTGTTCACGATGATCAAGCTGCGCACCATGGGCACGACCGCCGAGGAGGACCGCAACACCCTCACGCTCTCCAACGAGCTCGACGGCGTGATGTTCAAGATCAAGTGCGACCCCCGCGTCACCCCGCTGGGTCGCAAGCTGCGTCGCTACTCCCTCGACGAGCTCCCGCAGCTCTGGAACGTGGTGCGCGGCGACATGTCGCTCGTGGGACCGCGACCGGCGCTCCCCGGCGAGGTGGAGAACTACGACGTCGACCCGCGACGCCGGCTGGCCGTCAAGCCGGGCCTCACCGGCCTGTGGCAGGTCTCCGGACGCTCCGACCTCTCGTGGACCGAGTCGGTGCGCCTCGACCTCAAGTACGTCGACAACTGGTCGCTGCGCCTCGACGCGTCCATCCTGGTCCGCACCGTGCGGGCCGTGCTGGGGCACCGCGGTGCCTACTGAGCGCTCCCGCCTCATCGGCGTCGCCGCCTGCCTTGCCGCGGCGCTGGCGCTGGGCGGCTGCGCGGACGACGTCCAGGACACCCCCGCCGCGGGCGCCCCCGCCGCCCGGGCGGACGACGGGGGGTCGGCCACGCCCGGGGGCCCCGCGCGCCACGCCCAGCCCTCCGGCGCCC
>CAZDAO010000324.1:0-4840 GCA_964503015.1 uncultured Nocardioides sp.
ACGCGCTGGCTGCCCTGACCGGTGAAGAGCAGCGCCGGGCCGCCGTGGGCCGCGCGGACCGGCGCGTCCGTCCCGTCGGCGAGCGCGCGCAGGCCGGTGACGACCTCGGCTGTGGTCCGACCGACGACGGCAACGCGGCGCCCGCCGCGTCCGACCGTCCCGGCCAGGGCCGCGGCGACGCCGGGCAGCTCGTCCGGGGACGCCTCGAGCGTGGTGGCCACCACCGACGCGCGGTCCCGTAGTGCGCGGTCGGAGGTGGCGGTCAGCGGCACGACCCGCACCGGGATCGCGGTGTCCGAGGCGTCGTCGACCGCATCGAGGGCACCGACGGCACCGAGCCTGTCGAGCACGTCGCGCAGGTGGGCCGGCTCCTCCGGGGACCGGGTGCCGGTGGTGAGCACCACGGCCTCCCTCCCGGCGGCGCGCAGGGTGCGCGCGACCGGACCGGCGAGCACGCGCTGCGGCGACACCTCGAGCACCACCAGCCCGCGCTCGTCGAGGTCGAGGGCGTCGGGCAGCGCGCGCACGGCAGTGCCGACCGTCGCCGGCGAGACCGTGTTGGCGACCCAGTGGTCCGTGTCGAGGCCGGAGCCCGCGACGACGCCACGGCCTTCCACGGTCGACACGAAGGGCACCGCCGAGTCCTGGCCCTGGACCGCGCCGAGCCGGGCGCGCAGCTCGTCAGCGACCGTGACCGCGCCGGGGCCGTGGGCGGGGTAGGCGATGTCGACCTCGACGAGCGAGCGGCCCGACCCGACGCGGAGCTCGGCGAAGCGCGCCTCCAGCTCCGCGAGCGCGGCGTGCGACCCGGCGACGGCCGTGCGGTCGTCGGCCAGCTCGGCGCTCACGCACACGTCCGGGCCCACGGCGGCGACCAGGCGCTCGACCACCCTCCTCGGCAGGGGCACCACCCGCACACCGCCGGTCCGGTCGAGTTCCTCGCCGACGACGGCGGACCAGGTCGCGACGAGCTGAGCGCCCTCCTCGAGGGTGAGCGCGCCGGCGACCACGGCGGCGGCCGCCTCACCGACGCTCTGGCCGACGACGGCGTCGACGCGCAGCCCACGGCTGCGCAGCACCTCCACGGTGGCGACCTGGTGGGCGAAGAGCAGCGGCTGCACCGTGGCGGTGTCGACCACCGGCTCCCCGCTCGCGAGCAGGCGGCGCAGCGGCAGCCCGCAGGCGCGCTCCACGCGCTCGACCGCCCGGTGGAAGGTCGGCACCGACAGCATCGTGGCGCCCATGCCGGGCCACTGCGCCCCGTGACCGCTGAAGCACAGCACGACCGCGGGTCGCGCTCGGGGCGTCCCGGAAGGGACCATCGCCGTGACCGGCGCGTCGGTGAGGGCCGCGACGTCGTCGGCTGTCACCGGGGCCCCGGCGAGGACGACGTGCGCGTTGCTGCCGCCGAAGCCGAAGCTGCTCACGCCCGCCAGGCGCGGCCGGTCTGCCCAGTCCTCGAGCTCGCGCACGACACGCAGCCGCGAGTCGGCGAAGTCGATGTGGGGGTTGGGCTCGTCGGCGTGCAGGCTGGGCGGGAGCACGCCGTGGTGCAGGCACAACGCGGCCTTCATCAGGCCCGCGGCGCCCGCGGCGGGCTCGAGGTGGCCGAAGTTGGACTTGGCCGAGCCGATGACGAGGTCGGGGCGGTCGACCCGACGAGGCCGTCCAAGCACGGTGGCCAGGGCATGTGCCTCAATGGGGTCGCCGAGCAGCGTGCCCGTGCCGTGCGCCTCGACGTACGTCGCCTCCCGCGGGTCGCGACCGGCGTCGGCCCAGGCCTCGCGCAGCAGCTGCTCCTGCGCCTCGGGGCTGGGGGCGGTGAGCCCGTTGCTGGCGCCGTCGCCGTTGACCGCGCTGCCCTCGACGACCGCGAGGACGGTGTCACCCGAGGCCAGCGCGTCGCTGAGCCGGCGCAGGACGACGAGGCCGCAGCCCTCGGCGCGGACGTAGCCGTCCGCGTCGGCGCCGAAGGGGTGGCAGCGACCGGTCGGGCTCATCGCACCGAAGGCGGTCATCGCGACCGTCGTGCGGGGGTCGAGCATGAGGTTGACCCCGCCGGCGAGCGCGAGGTCGGCCTCGCCGGCCTGCAGGCTGCGGACGGCGAGGTGGACGGCGGTGAGCGAGGAGCTGCACGCGGTCTGCAGGCCGAGGACCGGTCCGCGCAGCCCCCACGTGTAGGCGATCCGTGCCGGGATGACCGACGCGTCGCGACCTGTCGCGCTGTGCGAGACGGTGTCAGCGGCCGTGGCACCCGTGGCCGCGGCGTACTCCTGGAACATCGAACCGACGAACACCCCTGTGCGGCTGCCGGCCAGAGCGAGCGGGTCGATGCCCGCGTCCTCCAGCGCCGACCACGCCGTCTCCAGCGCGATGCGCTGCTGGGGATCCATCTGCTCGGCCTCGGCCGGGGAGATCGCGAAGTGCTCGTGGTCGAAGGACCCGACGTCGGAGAGGAAGCCGCCCCAGCGGGTCGAGCTGGTGCCCGCCTCGCCGTCGGCGCCGGCCCAGCCCGCCCAGTCCCAGCGCGAGGCCGGCACCTCGGTGACGGCGTCGCCGCCACCGGCGAGGAAGTCCCACAGCTCGTGACGGTCACCGACGTCGCCCGGAAGGCGGCAGCCCATGCCGACGATCGCGATCGGCTCCCCGGTCGTCGTGGCACGCGCCGTCGGGCCGTCCTGCCCGGCCAGACCGGCCAGGCCGCGGGCGAGCTCTCCGACGGTCGGGTGCTGCCAGGCCAGCCAGGCCGGGACGTCGCGCCCGAGCCGCTCGGAGAGCCGTGCGGCCAAGGTCACCGCTCCAGCGGAGTCCAGGCCGGCGTCGACGAGCCGGGTCGGGTCGTCGAGGACACCGGTGTCGCAGTCCAGCACTCGCGCGAGCTCCTCGCGCACCAGCCGGGTCAGGTCGGACATCGGGTGCTCCTCTCAGGGTGGGGCAGTGGGACCGGGATCGGGGCAGGGGCCGGGGGCGGGACGGCCGCCGGGGGGTGGTCCGGCGGCCGCCCCGGTCAGGGGGCCGGCCTCAGGGCGCGGTCGGCTCGGGTGGCAGCGGCCCGGTGGCGCCGTACTGGCGCAGCACCTGCGGGCTCAGCCCGCGACGTGCCGCCACGTCGCCGTAGACCCGGACCGTGTCCGTGGCCGTACGGGCCATCGTCGAGCGATCCACGCGGTAGAGCCCGAAGTGCGGGCCGTAGCCCAACAGCCACTCGAAGTTGTCGAGCAGGCTCCAGTAGTAGTAGCCGCGGACGTCGACGCCCTCGGCCCGCAGCTTCGCCACCTGACGCAGCCCACGGACGATGAACGCGCTGCGCCGGTCGGCCGACTCGGTCGCGATGCCGGACTCGCTGACCACCAGCGGCAGTCCCGGGTACTCCTCGCTGTAGCGCTTGACCACGCCGTAGAGCGCGTCGGGGTCCTGCTCGTACTGCATGTGCGGGTTCCAGTACGTCGGGTCCAGCAGCGGCATGCACGGCGGTCCGGCGCAGGTGGAGACGCCGGTCATCGGGACGGCCTGGGTGCCCTCGGCGCCGTTCTGCGCGGTGACGCCGGTGCGGTCGTAGAGCTGCAGGCCCAGCCAGTCGAGACTGCCCTTCCACTCCGGGTGGGGCTCGCTGCGGGCGCCGTCGAGGCGCGGGGAGAACCTCCCGGTCACGAGGCTGTCGACGATGGTGCGCTCGAAGAACCAGCGGAACCGCTCCACGGCGGCTCGGTCGGTCGGGTCGTCGCTCACGTCGCCGTCGCGCACCGGCACGTAGGCCTTCACGCTGTTGGCCAGGCCGACCGAGGCGCGAGGCCGCACCGACTTGATGGCGCGGTACATCGCCACGTGCGCGTTGAGCAGGTTGCGCAGGGCGGGCACGAAACCGGTGTCGAACTTCTCCGGGTTGAGCGAGGCCTTGCCCGCCGGGCCGACGCCGAAGCCGTGGGCGAAGAGCATGTAGACCATCGGCTCGTTGATCGTCACCCAGTCGTCGACCCGGTCGCCGTAGTGCCGGGCGAGCAGCCGCGCGAAGCCGGCCATCTCCCGCACGACCATCGTTCCGCCCTGGGGGTGGTCGAGGCCGCACAGGTTGGTGTCGCTGGGCCCGTTGGCACAGCCCGGGTCGCGCGGGTTGTCGACCCAGGTCGGCAGCGCGAAGTGGTTGACGGTGATCATCGGGCGGATGCCGCGGGAGCGCAGCTCGTCGAGCTGGCGGTCGTAGTGGCGCAGCGCCGCGCGGTCGATCTCGCCCCGGCGCGGCTCGATGCGTGCCCACTCCACGCCGAAGCGGTAGGAGTCGACGTTGGTGCGCTCGACCAGGTCGACGTCGTCGAGCGCGCGGGTGTAGCCGCCGACCGCGTCACCGACCGGCGTCGCGTGGCCGAGGCCCTCCGGCTCCGGCTGGGTCCAGTCGTACCAGTCGGTGTGGGGGTTCTGGTCCTCGATCTGCGTCGCGGAGGTCGCCACGCCGAAGCGGAACGAGCCCTTCCCGGACGGCGTCGACAACGAACCGTAGGAGCCGAAGCCGACGGGGGCGTCCTCGGCCGCCCGGCGGGCGGGGTCCGCCATCGCGGAGCCGGAGCCGGCACCCGGGAGACCGATGACGACCGCGAGCGCGGCCGAGGAGGCGACGGCTGCGGTGATGCGCTGGATCATGCTTCGCTTCACTTGGTCGGTCCTCACTTCCGGGCCAGGTGGGACTCGATGGCGTCGACAGCGACCACAGGCCCGTCGACGGCGCGCATCTCCTCGGACAGGGCGCGCACGCGGGCCGCGACGTCGGCGTCGCCGGCCACGCGGTCGACGGCGTCGCGCAGCACCTCGGCCTTGACGTCGTCGCGCTCGAGGTGGACGCCGAGGC
>CAZDAO010000325.1:0-4831 GCA_964503015.1 uncultured Nocardioides sp.
CCGACGTCGGCAAGGGCATCGGCGTCTTCATCGACGAGATGCAGGACCACGGCCCCGACGACGTCTCGGCCCTGTGCGCGGCCTGCCACGAGCTCAGCCAGTCGGGACTTCCGGTCATCGTGGTCGGGGCGGGCCTGCCACACCTGCCGGCCGTGCTGAGCGCGAGCAAGTCCTACAGCGAGCGGCTCTTCAGCTACCAACGCATCGACCGGCTCACCCGCGACGCGGCCGACCGCGCGCTCGAGGCGCCGGCGGCCGACGAGGACGCCGCCTTCGAGCCCGACGCGCTGGCCGCGATGTACGACGCCACCGGCGGCTACCCCTACTTCATCCAGGCCTACGGCAAGGCGGTGTGGGACCTGGCTCCCCGCTCGCCGATCACCGCCGCCGACGTCGCGGTCGCGGCCGCCGAGGCGGAGGCCGAGCTCGCCGTCGGGTTCTTCGGCTCCCGCTACGAGCGCGCCACGCCCGGCGAGCGCGACTACCTGATGGCGATGGCCGACGTGGCCGCCGCCCAGGTCCAGTCGGGGGGCGACCCGGACTCAGACGCCGTGCTCAGCGCCGACGTCGCCGCCGCGCTCGGCAAGAAGCCGCAGTCCCTCTCGCCCGCCCGCGACTCGCTGCTCAAGAAGGGCCTCGTCTACTCCGGCGAGCGCGGCCGGATCGCCTTCACCGTCCCCCACTTCGGCCGCTACCTCCGCGAGCGGGGGTGAGCTCGCCGCGCTGCTGGTTCATCAAGGTATGCAGGTGAATGGGCACCTGCCACGGTCAATTGATCATGGGAAGTGCCCATTCGTCGACATACCGTGGTGAACCATCGCCGGGGGGACCCCGCCCGGATCACCTGACGGGTGCGGCTCAACCAGCGGTGGGCGGGCGACGGAACTCGTGGGGGAGGTCCTCGAGGAGGCGAAGCCAGAGCTCGCTCGCGGTCGGGTACGACGCGACGGCGTGGCGCAGCACGTGGACCGGGACGTCGCCGACGATCGCGACCGTGGCGGCGTGGACGAGCTCGGCCACCTCGGGGCCGACGAAGGTCGCGCCGAGCAACAGGTGGCTCTGCGCGTCGACGACCAGCTGGCAGTGCCCGGCGACGTGGTCGCGCAGCAGGGCCGACCCGGACGCGGCCGAGGTCGCCACCCGCGTGACGACCACGTCGTGGCCGGCGTCGCGGGCCTCGGCCTCCGTCATCCCGACGCTCGCCACCTCGGGGTCGCTGAACACGACCTGCGGCACCGGCGCCTCGCGGTCGGGCTCCCAGGCCACCTCCCCGGCCGCGGCCGCCGCGATGCGCGCGCCGACGACCCGGGCCTGGTGCTTGCCCCAGTGCGTCAGCGGTGGCCCGTCGCTGGCGTCGCCGACCACGTGGAGCCACTCCGGCAGCCGCCCGCCGGTGACGTCGGCGGGCTCGAGCCCCACGGAGTCGAGGCCGAGGTCGTCGAGCCGCGGCGAGCGACCGATGGCGAGGAGCAGCTCGTCGGCCTCGATCTCGCCGCGCGTGGTGGACACAGTGACGGCGCCGCCGTGGAGGCGCCCGACGCCCGTCGCGGCGGGCCCCGAACGGCGTACGCCGGTGACGTCGCGCCCCAGGTGCACCGTGACGCCGCGCTCGCGGAGGCCCTCGAGCACGGCCTCGCCGGCGAACGGCTCGGACCGGCCGAGCAGGCGGCTGCGCGCCAGGAGCGTCACCGAGGAGCCGAGGGCCGCCATCCAGACCGCGGCCTCGCAGGCGACCACGCCGCCGCCGATGATCACCAGGCGGTCGGGGACCTCCACCACGCCGGTCGCGTCGCGCGACCCCCACGGGAGGGCGTCGGCGTACTCCTCGGGGACGTGAGGCTCGCTCCCCGTGGCGATCACCACGGCCTGCCGGGCGCGGACCAGCACGTCCTTGCCGTCGGAGGAGCTGACGCGCACGGTGCGGTCGCCGGTCAGCCGGCCGTGGCCGCGCAGCACCGCGAGGCCGGCGCCCTCGGCCCACGCCACCTGCCCGGAGTCGTCGTAGTGGGAGACCCAGTCGTCGCGCCGCTCGAGCAGTGCCTTGGGCGCCACGTGCGCCGTCGAGACGCCCGGCAGGTCGGCCGTGACCGCGGCCACCGCGACCGGCCGCAGGAGCGCCTTGCTGGGCATGCACGCCCAGTAGCTGCACTCGCCGCCGAGCAGCTCGCGCTCGATGATCGCCGCGGTCATGCCGGTGCCCTCCACGGCGTACTGCGCCGCGTTCTCCCCGACCGGTCCGCCGCCGATGACGACGACGTCGTACTCGCGTGCCTCCATGCCCGTCTCCATGCGCGCGACACTACGGGGTTCGGGCATCCGGTTGCCCGGTCAACTACACTGTCCCGCGAGGGGAGTACCCCACCAACCTCCGCCGGTCACTACGGCGCCTCCGCAGGCGCCCCGGCGGGGACCGGCCCCAGCACGACGCCGGTGGGGGAGACCTCAGGACTGATTCCTGAGGAGACCCATGTCGTCCATCGCGTCCCCCACCCTGTGGTTCCTGACCATCGCGGTGGTGCTCGCCCTGCTCGTCGTCGACTTCGTCGCCACTCGCCGGCCCCACGAGGTCTCGATGAAGGAGGCACTGGCCTGGTCGGCGTTCTACGTCGCCCTGCCCCTCACCTTCGGCCTCTACGTCTGGAACGCCCACGGCGGCGACCGCGGGCTGGAGTACTACACCGGCTACCTCGTCGAGAAGACGCTCAGCGTCGACAACCTGTTCGTCTTCATGCTGCTGCTGGCGGCCTTCGCGGTGCCCGAGGTGCTCAAGCAACGGGTGCTGCTCTACGGCATCGTCGGCGCGCTCGTGCTGCGCGGCATCTTCATCGCGCTCGGCGCTGCCGCGCTGTCCCGCTTCGACTGGGTGTTCCTGGTCTTCGGCGCCATCCTGGTCGTCACCGGCGCGAAGCTGCTGCGTGACGCGGTCCGTGGCCAGGAGCACGAGGTCGACATCTCCCGGATGCGCGTGGTCCGGCTGATGCGACGGGTGATGCCCGTGACCGACGAGTACGACGGTCCGCGCATGACCGTGGTCAAGCAGGGGACCCGGATGCTGACCCCCTTCGCCCTGGTGACGGTCGCGGTGCTCGCCACCGACGTGGTGTTCGCGGTCGACTCGGTGCCCGCCGTCTACGGCATCACCGGCGACCCCTACCTCGTCTTCGTCACCAACGCCTTCGCCCTGCTCGGCCTGCGGGCGCTCTACTTCGTGCTCGAGGGTGCGCTCAGCGCCCTGGTCCACCTCAGCTACGGCCTCGCCGCGATCCTCGGCTTCATCGGGGTGAAGCTGGTGCTCCACTGGGCGCACCTGGTCTGGCCGTCGGTGCCCGAGGTGCCGACGCTGATGTCGCTGTTCGTGATCGTCGGCATCCTCGGCGTCACGATCACCACGAGCCTGGCGGCGAGCAGGCGGCAGAAGGCGCGCGAGCCGGAGCCGTCGTCGGAGCCGTCGTCGGAGTCCGTGGCCGGCTGAGTCAGCAGAAGCGGCGTACGCCGGTCGGCGTGAGGTCGCGGTCGCGGAGCACGACGGCCAGGCGGTCGCCGTACCCGGTGCAGGTCTTCTCGAAGTCCTGCCTGCGGTACTCGATGGCGACCACCTGGTCGTCGTAGACGTCGGTGTAGGCGCCGCACTCGTCGTAGCGACCGCACTCCTCGGCCACCGCGAAGTCGAAGCCGGCCCGGGTGCCGTCCCAGCCGGCCCGGTTCTTCTGGCCGGCGGCGAGGTCGTGGCGGTGGGCAGCCGCGGTCAGCAGCCGGGCGTACGCGGTCGCGTGGCGCGCCCGGAGGAGCCCGCGGCTGCGGGTGAAGGAGTCGAGGTTGTCGTACTCGACGGCGTCGAAGCCGTCGCGGGCGCAGCCGGCGGTCCACCGGCCGACGATCCGCGCCAGCCGCTCGCGCTTGGCAGGAGTCCGGATGTCGAGCAGCCGCTCACCCCACGCCTCGTCGACCACCGGCCGGCCGTCGTCGGTGAGCACCAGGTCGCGGTGCCGGCGCCAGAGGGCGCCCTCTCCGGGCTGGGTCTGGAACCCGTTGACGTAGCAGATGTTGTAGGCGCCCGGGGCCGGCGTCTCCGTGCGGTCACGCACCACGATGCCGACGTTGTCGGGGACGAAGGCAGGGCCGCCGAGCTGGTAGTCGACGTCGGTGCCGGCCGGCAGCGGCGCCGGGTCGGCGTGGGACGGCGCGGCGAGGGCGGCGAGCAGCAGGAGCGTCGAGACCGTCGGGAACAGCAGGCGCATGCCCGCCAGCCTAGGGGCGCCTCACTCGGTGGTGAGCATGGTCGCGCCGAGCCCGATCATCATGGTGCCGCCGGTGGCGCTGAGCGCGTCGAGCCGCGTGGGGCGGCGGGCGAACCAGTCGCGCGCCGTGCCCGCGGCGATCGCCCACGCCCCGTCGGAGAGCACCGCCAGGGCGCCGAAGACCAGGCCGAGCAGCATCGTCTGCAGCGCCACCGCGCCGGTCGGGTCGGTGAACTGCGGCAGGAACGCCACGAAGAAGACGATGGTCTTGGGGTTGGTCGCGCCGACGGTGAACCCGATCCGGACGGGGTGCCCGCGGCGCACCGGGACGGCGGCCGCCATCGCCAGCCGGGCGTCCGCGCGGTGCCGGATCGCCTGCACGCCGAGCCAGATGACGTACGCCGCCCCCGCGACCTTGATCGCGGTGTAGGCCGTCGCGCTCGCCGCGACGACCGTGCCGAGCCCGACCGCCACGAGCGCCACCTGGGCCGTCACGCCGAGGGCGTTCCCGACCACCGAGAGCAGCGCCTCGCGCCGCCCGACGGTCAGTGCGCGGCCGATGGTGAACAACAGGCTCGGGCCCGGCACCTGGA